>QIEB01000525.1 GCA_003229495.1 Flammeovirgaceae bacterium | reverse complement strand
AGGCAGATATAGAACGATCAATAGCCGTATTGCCACTCAGTAGTATAAGTATGGACCCGGAAAATCTAATTTTTGCTGATGGTATTGTGGAAGATCTGCTTAGTCGTCTCTCTATGATAGAGGGGTTAAAAGTTGTTTCAAGAACCTCTTCCGAAATGTATCGTGAAAAGGGCACCAAGTCTCTACCACAAATTGCCCAGGAGCTGGGTGTTTCGTATATCATTGAAGGCAGTGTACAACGTGTTGGAGAAAAAGCGAGGATCAACATTCAATTGATTGATGCCCGACGAGATGCCCACATATGGTCTCAGCTTTTTGACAGGGACATACAGGACATTTTTAAAACACAAAGCGAGATAACCATTCACGTTGCATCCGAACTAAACGCCCTACTCACACCTCAACAGACCACCGAGATACTGAAAAACCGTACGGATAATGTAAAAGCATTTGAATTATACCAACTTGGCCGTTTTTACTGGAACAAAAGGACAGGTGAGGGATACCAGACAAGCATTGATTACTTCGAGCAGGCCATAGCTGAAGATCCCGATTACGGATTGGCGTATGCGGGTCTGGCTGATACTTACAATCTCATGAGCCTTCAAGGGTGGATTGAGACGAAAGAAGGTAGGGACAAGGCGGTTGAGCTAGCGTCCAAGGCTTTGGAATTAGATGGGAGCCTGGCAGAAGCCCATAATGCACTTGGCTCCATTTACACCTATATTGATATGGATTGGGAAAGAGCAGAGAAGGAATACCTGCGAGCGATTGACCTAAATTTCAATTATTCTACTGTACATCACTATTATTCAGAGCATTTAAGTATAACCGGAAGGCACCAGGAGGCACGCGAACAAATCAACATAGCCCTGGAGTTGGATCCGCTTTCATTTGTAATTCGACGTGTCAGTACCAAGTTATATTTTAACCGGGGGCTTTTCAATGAAGCACTCGCTGAAAATCAACGATGCTATGACCTATTTGAAGATCATGAATGGACGGCCCGAGACAACATGGAGATAAATCAGCAATTAGGTAATGGTCGGGCTGCTCTTGAAGCCTTTAAACGTTTTGGAATTCTTAATGGCAGATTTGAAGCAAACACACTAGATAGTATCTATCAAACATCAGGCCTTAGTGGATTACTAAGATGGAGAATTGAAAAATCAAACTGGATCTATGAAAAGGCCTATTTATTTGGTTTGTTGGGTGAGGAAGAAAAAGCTATGGATATCCTAGAAAGAGCTTTTGATGAAGGCAACTTCAGTAAAGAATTTACTTTTCATTGGGCTTTTAGAAATCTGCACTCCAATCCCAGATTTCAGACACTGGTCCGGCAAGTGGGCTTAGAGGGAACCTAATGAGATTTAGTATATACCCGTGGGGTGATCTTGGCCGCGAACCATTAATCTGATAACGGATCCGGCCTAAGCTGAAACTTAAACACTTTGCTGGTGGTGCCTTTACCCCCTTCCATATGAAATGGCGCCCGTGTGCTTATGGTGGCCCACAATCCGCGGCCCTTCCAACCTCCGTTTGGATCATCGATACGACCATCCATCCATTTAGTATAAAAACCCAGTGGATAGGGTACACGAAGAACCACCCATTTTCCATCCTTGAGCACCAACAAGCCTTCTGACTCGTTCCCTGTATTGATTGGTATATTTTCACCCAATCCAAGCGTGTTAAATTGATCTACCCAGGTATAGTAGCTGGATTCTGCACTACCTGAAGCTGATACTCCTTTCAGCTGAGGTAATGGCTCGGTATAAAATGTCCAGCCTTCGGGACAATGCTGGCCCGTGGCCTCAGGTCCGTTGAGTGTACCACACTTGCGTCGGTCAAAGCTTGCCATGTGCCCGCTGGCCAGTGCCACCCAAGCGACACCGTTGCGATCTATGTCCATACCCCGGGGCGAGAATCCTTCGACCGGCTCACCGCCGCTGCCAAGGGGCAGCTCATAATACTCCACCAAGGCTGTCGCAGGTGGGTTTGTACCGGGATCCAGTCTGACCACCCCGCCAGGATATCCCAGGGAAGATCCCCAGACCGAGCCGTCAGCTGCGGGGGCCACCGAATAAATTCCTTTGGTGATCCGTTTGTCTTTGGTTGGATCGACCGGTTCATCAGGCTCCACATATTCGTCCCTCTTGCCATTACCATTGGTATCGAGGATCAATGCAGTCCACCCTTGTGAGGCCTCTTCATCTCCCGTCTCAAGAAACTTTTTGGTATCTAGCCAGCCGATCACGTTACCACCACCGCTGGTCCATAAGGTGTTATTCTCATCTTCGGCAAACATCAAATGGTGGGTACTAAAGCAGGTGCTGCAATGGGTATACGATTGAGTTCTGGGATCATAAACCGCAATATGGCGACTAGCTCTGTTAACGGGAAAAAGCTTGGCTGAAGGATGATTTGATCCTTCCTTACAAAACGAAGGGTTATCCGGCGGACGCACGGCAGCTGTAATCCAAACCCTGCCTTCCTCATCAAACATCGGATTATGTACATTGGCCTTACTGTTCCATATCGCCTCATCACCCCAATATGGTGAAGGCTGCGGCATTTCGGGGCCTGAGGCTGGTTGGGTATTTGGATCACGTACGCTTAAAGGCACACGGCTAATCTTGTGTAGTACGGGGTCAAGCACCGGGAGATAATCAGCGCTGGCCTCCAGGGCACCATAAAGTGCACCGTTTGCATTGACGGTGGGATCCCGTCTGTCTGTCGAGACCAAATCATGAAGGTATGCTTTTTCGTCAGCCCAGTCCCATTGGGTGATAACCACATTTCTTTCCAAACCCTGCGGCCGGGGTGGGGCCTCGGGCAATTCACCGGCAGCGATTCGATCGGTCCAGTCCGCAAACATTTTTATTGATCCCTCAAAACCGATCCTTTGCATTCCGGAGATCATACTTCCTCCAGCTTGTCCGGACTGTATGCGGCGGGCCCAGGCGTCATAAGAGTTATCAAATGTACCCAGCGATTCGGGAAACTCCCGGGTCCCTTTGCTGCCAAGTTGATGACAAGCCATGCAGGCACCCGATTTAATGCTTCGGATAAAATTAGCCTGGGTTTTCATGTTGGGGGAAATGCCATTTCCTTCTGCGCCCGTTCCAGGGAACTCGCTCTTTGCCGGCACATCGATAAGCGAAAACCAGTACCCTGCCGGATAGTACTGCGCAGCAGCCTCTGGCGAAGGCGCCACTACCGCCTTGAGGTTCAGATTAACACCAGGTTTGGTTTTTTTCTTTTCAGAATCGACCAGCCCATAACCCCGTACCCAAACCATGTAATTGGCATTAGGCAGATCGGGTATCAGGTAACGGCCCTGGTGATCGGTTACCACAATCTTGGCGAACCGGGTGGGAAGATCAAAGGTTTCTGCAATTACCCAAACTCCCGCTTCCGGCCCATTCACTCCGGTGACTATTCCACCAATGTCATCGGAGCTGATCTTTTCCGATGTGGTTTCATTACAGGCATTTAATCCTGCGAGCACCACCGCAAAGAAGGCCAGGTACCCAGCTATATTTGTAAAGTAGGTGCGTTTCTTGGTAAGGTAGAGCGACCGATTAGTTGAGTGAGGTGATTCTTTCAACTTCATGGTATGAGATTAATTGGTGAAACCGCACAGTTTAAGACATGAATTATATCAATATATTAATTTTTATCGAGGCTGGCAAGGCGACTTTTGGTTGATTTTTGAAATTCTTAGGGCTGGTTTTTTTTGCCAGAAACAGAGAACTTCCATTTGTTTGAATGTCCGATGTTCCGGAATGCACTCCTGAACTCATTTGGAGGTTATTAACACTTTAGTCAAATTTCCGTTAATCGGTATTTACTACACCCTATTTTCCTTAAATTTTCCAGACTTTCATCCAGGGAATCGTCTAAAATGTTCCCTCCTTTTTGTCTGCAGAAAGGACAGGTTTGAATATTACCCATCTGATCAATAAACATATAACGGCTGGCTGCACCATAACAACCGGTTTTTTGTTGATGATGGGCAGGGTAGGTAACAATAGGGTAAGTATTTCGGTCCGATGAATTATTCATAGTATAAAAGAACTCTTCCAGAAGGTTAAATTCCTCCAGATTGAGGAGTACATCCTTGCCAGAGTAATGTCCCACATCACGAGGCTCTACCACCAGGATAAAAGATACCGCCCAGTCCCTGGCCAAACTTGCATAGGTATCAAGATTCTGTTTGGATAAAAAAGACCTTACGGGGCACAAGGACAACCCCACTACTATTCCATTTTCCACCGCATTCTTTGCGGCCATTTTTGCATTTTGAAAAGACCCATTATAGTGACGGAAGGAATCATGTTTCATCTCATCAAAATTATCCAGACTAAGATAGATTCCGGTCAGCCCTTCCTCTTTAAGTCTCCTGGCTCTTTCTTTTGTAAAGTTAATTCCGGAGGTAACCAGCCAAAAATCAGTGCATTTTTTAGATTCATTTAAGATTTTAAGTAATTCAACATACTTCATCATAGGCTCTCCTCCCCCAAGCATGATATGAGCTATTCCCCGCTGTTGAAAATCATGCACGATCTTTCTCAATGACTCAGAAGACAATTCATCTTTTTTGTTAAGGTTATCCCACTCATAACAATGCTCACACTGCAAGGGACATTTATTAGTTACCGATAGCATTAAAGAGGTCAGTTCGGTTTGTTCCTTAAAAGGATAAACCCTGTTAATTTCTCCTTTGATCAAGTTAGTGAAAGCACTGGAGGGCCATCCCGGGATACCTATATCCCAAAAATAACGATTTCCGGTCTTGGCCAGTTTCTTAGGCCTTGAGTCCCCCATGTAAGAACGCCGTATCAATTCAAGCCGCATCAGGATTTTGATCACCCTGACTGGATTCTTCAATATCTTCCAGGCTATGGAGGTTATATGAAGCCAGATCCTAATCCAGATCAGATCATTACTAATTCCGGCTATGATCTTATTGCTCACCATCTTCATCTACTGTATTTCTTACATTAATAATTCCAATATCGGCAAGCAGTAATAATTCATTATATTTTTCTACGGAAAAGGAGGACAGTTTGCCCGGTTCCTTGAAACTGTACAAGGCTAGAATGTTCGGATAATTGGTATAATCCCGTTGATGCTCATAGTAACCTTTACTGTGAAGAAAAAGGGAGCGTTGAGAATCGGAATTTAAGGGAGAAGCTGAAAATTCCATGGACGTCAAATCTCCTATTTCAAATTGATGAAGATATTTTTGGTCATCTTCTAATACCAATGATAACTGGTTCACAGATTTATTTGACCTGACTTTAAGGGGAGTTAATTTCTTTACTACCATTGGTTCATTATTACTAAAATCTATAGCCGCCTGGTCAACTTCCCAGAACATAAACCCAGAAGTAAGTCGGATATTTAGTTCATCCCCTTTATGACGGGATAGGTCAAGGGGTAATACCAGATCTTTTGCGCCGAATGGACCTACCACATACAAATAATCCATGGTTTCCCATCCTTTATCCGTCTGCATTTGTACTTCCAGCATTACCTTTTGATCCTTTTGCCATTGAATATGATCATCCGGAGGTAAGTCCCCTTGCTCTTCGATCCAGTCAGAATAGTAATTGCCAAAATATTTGGTGAACTCTCCATATACATAGTCCCCAAATATTGAATTTTTTACATTCAGTAATAGCTTTGCACTTTGGGCAACGGCGGGCTTGCTAAACGTCATGATTACTTGATTCACGCCCTGATCACCGGTAATCTCATCAAACTGGAAATACTTATGATCTGATTCTACGATCAAAGGAAGCAGATCTACCCGGTCAAAGGAAGCAGATCTACCCGGTTAGAAGAAAAAGCGGTTGAAGGAGGTTTGGGATCCTTTATGGTGTAAAATTCTCCATACTGATCCGAAAAGACGGCTACATCCTCAGAACAGTCTACTTGGACTATTTCCATGAAATTAATGAACTGTTTCTCGTGGAGTTTATTGGCAATTTGAATAGTATACTTATTATTTACCAGCTCTAAACTTTTAAGCTTTAAATAGTCATGCCGTTCCAAAGATTTGTATATGGCCCCACCATAGATTTCCCCTTCGAAAGCGAACCCATTAGAACTAGTGGAATAAATATATGGGCATGAAGTAAGGGCTGCCCCAAGAATAGCAATTACGGAAACCATTAGTAATGTGGCTGATGCGCCAGATAGTGCGGTCAATGCCTTGTCCTTATCCATAATTTCCATACCCGCCAATTCCGAGAATTTAATTTCAACTGCTCCATATTTCGCATTGATTTTATTCACATAAATATGTATCTCATTGACCAGGGTAGGTTGCTCTTTAGGACTATATCTATTACCTCTAGAATAAAGCCCTTCTGGATACCATTCTTTAAGCAAAGTTGCCGTAATAACTGCTTCTTTGTTATTTATTTCAATATTTGCCAGATACCAGGCCGGAGTATCCCGAATTGAACTTCCTTGATGGATCACAATAAAATCCCCAGAGTATTTTAGCTGATCAATTGATTCCTTGGTGGGCGGCGTGATTGCATTTGATTTATAATAAGTGCAACCAATAGTCATATTCAGAAAAATAATAAGCATGAATATGGAAATGAAGGGAAGTTTCCTTCTGAAATGAGGAGTATTAAATCCAATACGCTTTGAAGTAATTGTTTTAAAATTCTGAGTAAAGTCTTTTCTCTCGGTACTCATCCAGTTATCCCAAAAGCAAAAATAAATTCCATAATTTCCGATACCATGATCATGGTGTTGTTCATGATGTGTACTGGAAGAAAACCATTTCCCTGGCCAGGAGTAATAGATATTCTTATGGAAAAATTCCAAACCGGAATGACCATAGATATTGATTGTAGTCATAATCACAATAAACACAGGGATAACGGTCCAGTGTATGGGTATGAGGAATGCAATTACCGGAACTATTCCACTGACAATAAGCCCTTCCACAGGATGAAAATAAAAAGCCCCAAGCGGAGAGGTCATATGTGAGGAGTGATGTAATCGATGATACCTGAAAAGTAATGAACTGCTATGTAATAGTCTGTGGGTCCAATAAAAATAAGTGCTGTGGATAAGAACTGTAGCAAGAACCGTAAGTAGGTAATAAGCTATGCCATGTTCTCCAATATCAGGGTAAATCAATGTATATCCATTCAACCAGAGAACATAAGTTATTAATGTGGCAAGGGAAAAAATAGCCAGGTTAAGGGTAACATAAAAAATCTCCTTCCAAAATTGAGGGAAGTCTGATACCTTATACGAATTTCCTGGGGAAAATAAATAAAAAAGGGCTGCGGTTAGGTAGAAGAATACTGTGAAACTCATTAGGATGATTAGGTATAACTTCAAAAGTGGCAGATTGAAAGGTAACATGATAGTTTGTTTATCTGATAAGAATCATATATTCAGAATTGCCATAATCCGGCAGTAATAATACCCCCTGTTCCAAATCCGCAGATCATCACTTTTTTTCCACTCAGATTTTCCTTGCAGCTGTCCAATGCAATACCTACTGATGCAGTCCCGCAATTTCCAGCTATCTCGGTGACATCAATGATCTCCGGTATCTCGTGTTGAAATATAGATTTTAAGGCCTGGATTATTTGTCGGTTCACCTGGTGAAATATTATGACATCGGGCTTCTCGTTTGCTTGGTGCACAAAATCTTTATAAAAGGTTGGGGCCTTTTTCAACAACTTTATTGCCAATCCATTATCCAGGGATAGTCCAAGATGTGTAATGGGGTCATGCGTGATATCCGCATTTTCATTTTTTATGATAAAATTTGCATCATGACCTAATTTGATCTGTACCACTTCTGTCAGTTCCTTAAATGCCCTGGATGCGTTATGTATTAACCCCAAATTTCCGTTATGGTTGTAAGAAATAATACAACCAAAACATCCATTCCCAAACTGATGATAATTGGGATCGGACTCGGACACCGCATTTCTGGCTGCATCTGCCAGCACTACCAGTACATCACTTGAGTGCATTTGAGCCAGCTCACTTCCCAGAATCAGGGCCGAGGTACCACCGGCGCAACCCTGTACCAGATCCAAAATATGGGTTTCGGAAAGATCTTTGCTGAACTTTTGATAGATCATCTGCCCCATGGAAGGTGCCAACTGATCGGGGCAAGAGGTGGCCGTTATAAGATGTGAAATTTTCCCATTAGGCTTTTTACTCAACACTTCGGACAGCACTTTATCTGCCAAAGACAAGACTTGTCTAGGTGAGAATTGATTTGTCCCGTTAAATTGAAAGTAACTGGACATATTATGGATTATTGCACCCAAAATGATAAAATCGTAAAACGAGTAGTAAAAGTTAATGAATTGTTTCTGTAATGAAAAAGACCAGCGGCCGTTATCGATGCTGCACGCGGAGAATACAAATACTGAGGCCAGTAGTAGTACTATTGGTAATCTGTTTAGTGTTTTCAAAGCCCTGACATTTATGTGTTAAATTGGTAAAAAGTCTAATAAGCCGCTATAACATACCGTTCAAATGTTGGTAGGAATGTTGCAAACAGTCAAAACCTTTATCTGTCCTTAGTCTCTTCTTGAGAATGGGCCGAAAGCAGAGTGCGTCAGGATAAGCCTGTCTGCCGCTGGGCAATGAAGTGACCACGACCATTCACATTAGTTGCAAATGAGGAATTATGCATTACGAATTTGTTCCTACACCATTTTTTGTAATTTGTATTTTGAAATTCGTAAGTGAATTTTTAGCTCAGTAACATAGTAACTAAATAATTCATCACTGATAATTCATATCTAACAAGGTGTCCCAATCCAGCCAACTAGCCGCCATCATGTTTACTGACATCGTCGGGTATACCGCAATGATGGGGAAGGACCAGCAAAAGGCCATGCGGTTGCTGGACCAGAACCGGATCCTTCAGAAACCACTGATCGAAAAATGCCGGGGTAAATACCTTAAAGAAATGGGTGATGGACTCCTGGCTAGTTTTAGCAGTGCCGGGGATGCGGTAAGCTGTGCATTAGCTATTCAGAAAGCCTTATCAGATGATCAGGAGCTGATCCTTCGGATAGGCATCCACTTGGGGGATATTACCTTCAAGGACCAGGATGTCTTTGGTGATGGCGTGAATATTGCAGCCCGTATACAATCCATTGCTGATCCTGGTGGTATTTATATAACTGAATCCATTCACAAAGCGATCAGGGGAAGAGGTGATATTCAAGCACAATACCTGGGTGAAACACAACTGAAAAATGTCGATTACCCTGTCAAGACCTACGCTCTTCAAGGGGTTGGTCTGCCCATACCAGAGATAAATAATTATAAAGAATTATCAGGTCACTTCCTGGCAGAAGTTCAAAGACGGGGAGTAATACAGGCTGGGGCGACCTTTGTGGTACTATCACTGCTGCTAATGTTGTTACTACCGTATGCAAGTTCGGTAGTTAGCTTGCCCATATGGTCATCAACTGCCTTGGTGAGCATCCTCATTGCTGGTTTCCCAGTGGCTCTATATCTGGCCTGGAACTATGAGCGCAGCCCGGAAGGGTTTGTCAGAACCACTTCCAAACAATCCTGGCGAAACCCTTACTCGAGAGCTCAAAGAAAGCCATTGACCAGCAAATTCCTTATCGTGGGGATGGCGCTGGTCATAATTATATTGTATTTGTTTCCTCGTTCAAGTGCCCTTGAACCAAGCCAAGAAGTTGGTGAGCCAAATGCAGCAGTTTCAGAGAATGATAAATCCATTGCTGTATTACCATTTGTAAACATGAGCAATGATCCCCAGCAAGAGTACTTCAGCGATGGGATGATGGAGGAAATAC
>QIEB01000436.1 GCA_003229495.1 Flammeovirgaceae bacterium | reverse complement strand
AGGATTATAGATGATTCCCGTAGTGGAAATCATATCCGTATCCGCTTTTTCAGTGACGGGTGATTGGCAGGTTGAAAGGCTTAATATGGCGCTAATGGTCCACAGAGATACTATTTTCATTGCTTTCATATTTAAATAACCAAAGCGCTTGCCAAGACTATAATATTGCGGCCTATGGATTAAGAGATAATCCTGAAGTATTGGTTCTAATATTTGATACTACAAAAGCTCCCAGGGCCTTCCCTTGTGCTATCCCATTTATACATGCGGGCATGTAGTGAATTCCTCCATACAGACGAGAAATAGCGGCCTCTTCAGAGGCTTCATAAAAGCTATTAAACGATCTTGACGGTAGCCCAAACTCCAGTTCTGTAGTGTCTTCAAAAGAAAAGTGTTCCCCAAATATGGAAGTCAAGGCGGTGGCGGCCGCAGCTGAAATAACGCTATGACCGCTGGTGTATTCCGGAAAGGGAGGAGTTTGCAAAATGGGCATCCAATCCTCATCGATGTACTGATTGATTACCGTTTCTATGAAGCTAACCCCGGCCTTACGTGTGGCAATATCTGTAATTCCAATCCAATGACCTCCCGGGGTGATCTTTTTAGTGGCAAACATCACATGTCCCTGATGGTGGCTGACATAGGGATTGCAATCCCAAAATTTAGCGATGGCCTGCTGTTCCTCACTAATGTTTTTTCCCACCTCATAAACTTCCATTACTTCCATATAAAAATCACTTCCCTCGTTTACATCGAATGGAGTGGGAGGGAGGGGTTCGAACTGGCTCGCTGAATCAATTACAAAGGTCCTGATCTGGTCCCAGTGAGGTTCTATTGCGTCCATGTAATCCGGTGGCGTGGGCTGCCATCGATAGGGTCGGTCATCAATAGTGTATTTTGGAAAAGTCCTGGTCTGTTTGTAATTGTCTTGATCGGCCCATTCCAAAATGTGCTGCCCAACGGTATTACCATATTCAATGGAATTAGCTATTACCTCTTTGGGCACACCCATATTTGCGTACTGCTCATATATTTCTTCAGCATAAGCATCCATTCTATCTTCAGAAAAGACCAACGCCGTACCTACTTTAATAAATGCTTGTATGGAGGCCAGAGGAAAGCAATAGATTTTGTTAGCTTCCGGTTTTGGTGAGGGCTGTAAATCATGAACCTGACCACTTAAACTACCAAAGTTCCTGTTTTCCTGTACCAACACTTCATAGGCAGCAATACTTGGATAGGCATATACTCTACTTGCTACAGGTGGGGAAAAAATATCATAGACAATGACATCGGTAAGTTTCTTTACGGTTTGACGAAACAGCTCAGGGTCAGCTGCTTGCTCTGAATACTGTTCCGGAGATTTGCTGCACCCAAATAAAATTAAGATCCCACAAAGAGCTATTGACCGCATGAGCTTGTCACTATTTTACTTGAAAATCTTTCTTTTCAATGCCCACTCCTTTAATTGTTAAGGATTTCCATTGCCTGGGCAATACGAATTCCTTTTGAGTGATACCCTGGTCGGTTATGCTTAAACCGCCGAACCCCGATATAACTGCCTGAAGCATTCCACCGGCGCCAGTGGCAAAATAAGGATTTGTGCCGCCGGCCGTCTCAGCAATGACCCCAAAAGGTGGTACCTCGTTGGGTTTAAAACTCTTTCTAAACAAACTATAAGCTTTATCTGTATCCCCTAGTCTGGCATGTAGTGCAGAAAGCACTGAAAATCCCATTGCCGGACCTTCAGGTGACATTCTGGGCTCATAATAATCCAGATCCTTGCGCAATTGTTCTTTATCCTGAATAAAATCTAGTGGGAATGACAAAAGGTTGACATCGGCTTGTTTTATCATCACACCTTCATAAGTGGCATTTTCACGGGTAGTGCCATCGGGAAATTTTAAGATAGGGATGTTGGAGGCTACTATTTCCCAATCAGGATTGGGAGTCAAGCCTAGTTCCTTAGCCGCTTGGATCGCATATTGCAAGCTAATAATGGCCATGGCGTTAGTAAAGGCATTATTGTCGATATTTTCTTCCCACTCATTAGCTCCAATAACGTTGTTTATGTCATATTGTCCGGGCCCATTCCTTTCTACCCGGCTGCTCCAAAAATTCGCTACTTCCTTCAACAATGGATAGCCTCTTTCTGTCAGCCAACTCTTGTCCCCGGTAATTTGATAGTATTTCCAAAATGCCCAACCGATATCTCCGCTTATATGATGTTGAAATGGACCTGTTAACGCCCAGACTGGGGTGTCTTCGGTTCCATCATCTGAGGATTCCCACGGGAACATGGCACCTTGATAGCCGTGCGAAAATGCATTGTTCCTGGCAGCTTCCAACCGTTGAAAACGGTATTCCAATAATGACCGGGCTATTTCTGGTTGTAGCATTGCCAGGGGTGGAAACATCCATAACTCGGTGTCCCAAAATACATGACCGTTATACCCAAGTCCTGATAGCCCCATGGGAGAGAGGCTATAGGCAGTTCCTGCCCGGGCAAAAGAATATAGATGGTAAAGAGCAAATCTTACGGCTTTTTGGTCTTCCAGATTACCATCAATGATAATATCACTCTTCCATAATTTTTCCCAGCGCTGTTGATGGAACTTTATCAACCGGTCAATTCCTTCCAGTCGACAAAATATGGTAAGACGTTCGGCCTCATTATGAGGGTCCTTATAGTGTTCTGACGAACATGTAGAAGCTACCAAACCAAAGCTATAGGTCTGACCCTTTTTAAGAGTAATGGTAAATTTGGCAAGATGCATATTGTAGTCCCAATCCTCGTGAATTATATCCGGTTCCTGGCCATGTTCTTCTTCAAATATGAAACTGCTGGAAGCTGCTAGTTGAACCTTACCTGAGGGGCTATCTGCCACGGATGTTAGCAGGGGAATCTTTACATGGGGTCTGTCTATTTCGCTGTAAAAGTTCCTGATATTGATTAAGTGACTGGGGGCCTCTATTAGACTGCTGGGGGTGATTGCAATATTATCCTTTGCAGTTATTTCCACCAGTACCAAACTGCTGTAGGGCAGGTGTCTTAAAGACATCATACGGTGTTTTACCTCCGCTTTGCCTTCGATCCGGAAAGTGGAAGTCAATATGGCGTTTCGCATGTCGAGAACCTGACGATATTCTGTAATATCATGCCTGCCTATGCGTCTGCCATCAATGTCCAGATTCATATTGATATGATTGAATCCTTTCAAAATGTTTGAAACTCTTCCACGTTGATAATAATCATATACTCCATTTAGCACCACGTCCCGGACCTTCATTGGTTCAGGTGAGGACACTAATCCCACCATCCCGTTGGCGACGGTCACCCCGAAATATGTGCTGGGGTCAATTTCCTGAGCTTCGATGTGCCATCCTGATTTTGATGGAATCTGGGCAGTTAATGAATAGGAGGCAAGCACTAGGAATAAGTAACCATAAGAATTCATATGACTTTTGTAAACACAGGTTTCAGTTCAAAGTTAAGTTAGTTTCTTGACATTTATACTACTTTTTTTTTGTGAAACCAGGGTGGTAGGGTTACTCATTCATGCTTATTCATGCTTATCCTATACAGTTTAGGTTGGTTATTATTAAATTGGAGAAAAGGATGCCCTAAGAATGTATACATGAGGAATTTATTATCAATATCCAGCTTTATAGTGGCGCTATGTGGAATCGTTGGTTACCAAAGCATGGCCCAAACTGTAACCACGGATCCCATATTCCCAAAGGCAGATGAAGTGGTTACCATTAGTGTGGATGTTTCGGGAACCTCTCTGGATGGGTATTCGGGAGACGTTTGGATTTGGACATGGATCGAAAGAGGTAACGCGGATATTGATGCCCCCACCAATGTAAACCCAGCTACTTCTGCACAAAGCGACGCCTTAATGACTAAAGTCAGCACCAACCCGGATGTTTACGAGATTACTTTTACACCGGTTGACTTTTTTAACTCCACGGTAGCAGAGTTGGATGAAATTGGTTTAAAATTAAAAAGTATAGACTGGGACGATGGGCTGCAGTCAGATACGGATCTTTTCATTACATTTTCCATGGGAGAATTGGAAGTTACCATTATTGAGCCTGCTACGTTTTTGTATTTTGTAAATGCCAATGAAACATTCAATATTAAGGCGGTAAGCTCGGAGATTGCTGATTTAAGCCTAAGCATTGATGATGTTGAGGTAATTGCCGCTTCCGGGGTTACCGAAATAAATTATGTAGAAACCGCTGGAAACTCCGGATCCAAAACGGTGAAGGTGACGGCTGCTATTTTGGATCAAAATGCTGAGGCAACCTTCAGTTATATTATTCGGAGTAATTCGGTTCAGGAACCCAGACCAAATGGAGTTATTGACGGTATCAATTATGACCCAAATGATGGCACATCTGTTACGCTTTCTTTGTGGGCACCACAAAAATCATCCGTATACCTTAGGGGTGATTTCAATGGATGGGAAATATTAGCTGACTATAAAATGAAACAAGATGGTGAGCACTTCTGGTTAAAACTAACAGGGCTCACACCTCAAACAGAATATGGTTTCCAGTATTTGGTGGAGGAATCCATTTTAGTAGCTGATCCTTTTGCAGATAAAATACTAGACCCTGATGATTCCGGAATACCCTCCTCCAGTTATCCTAATTTAAAACCTTTTCCTGCAGAGGCCTTATCGGCTGAGTGGTACTTTAATCGAATATCTGTGCTACAGACCAATCAAACCCCCTATAATTGGCAAACTACCACTTACAATAGGCCTGAAAATGAGGAACTTCTGATCTATGAATTGCTGGTGAGAGACTTTTTAGGAGAGACAAACGGTAACTACCAAACTTTGGTTGATACCCTTTCCTATATAAAGGACATGGGCTTTAATTGTGTGGAGTTAATGCCCATAACGGAGTTTAATGGAAATAACAGCTGGGGGTATAATCCAACATTCATGTTTGCCCCGGATAAATTCTATGGACAGAAAAAAGAACTTAAAAGATTTATCGATGAAGCCCACGCCATGAACATGGTAGTAATATTGGATCTGGTTTTAAACCAAAACGATGTACCAGCCCCGTTCGCTGCTATGTATTTTGACTTTAATATCTTTAAGCCCACTGCAAATAACCCCTGGTTCAATGTAAATGCTACCCATCCCTTCAATGTTTTCAATGATTTTAACCATGAAAGCACCTTCACACAATCATTCGTGGACACCGTAAACTACTACTGGCTCCGGGAATATCGATTCGATGGATATCGATTTGACCTGTCAAAAGGTTTTACCCAAAATGTAAATACCGACGTTGGACTTTGGGGTGCCTACGACGCTTCCAGGATAGCTATCCTGAAAAGGATGGCAGATAAAATCTGGAGTCATTCCCCGGAGTCGTATATAATCCTGGAACATTTTGCAGACAACGTGGAGGAAAAGGAACTTTCAGACTACGGTATGCTGCTCTGGGGCAACGGACACTTTGACTATAAAGAAGCAATTTTGGGATTTGGGGAAAACCGTAGTATTGGAGAGTATTACTTTAAAAATCGCGGCTGGGACAATAACAATTTGATCAGTTATATGGAAAGCCATGATGAGCAAAGGCAGATGTTCGAAGCCATTAATTTCGGCAATGCCGCCGGCAGTTATGACATCAAGCAAACTGCTACCGCATTGGACAGGCTGAAACTAGCGGCAGCTTTCTTTTTTACGGTACCGGGCCCAAAGATGATCTGGCAGTTTGGTGAGTTCAGCTATGATGTTGACATCAATGAAAATGGACGTACCAGCATCAAACCGACCAAGTGGCAATACTTGAACGATGAGGAGCGTGTTAAGCTGAAAAAAGTCTATGAGGAGCTAATAAAATTACGGGAAATGGACTTTTTTAA
>QIEB01000579.1 GCA_003229495.1 Flammeovirgaceae bacterium | reverse complement strand
TATCTTTGACTACGACAACAAACTAGCCCGGATTCAGGAAGAGCAACAAATCACCACCCAGCCTGATTTTTGGGAAGATCCAAAATCCGCAGAGAATTTTTTAAAAGCAATCCAGTCCAAGAAGATCTGGACTGACAGCTTTGACCAAGTAAACGGGTTGTACCAAGACCTTGATACTTTACAGGAATTCTACCAGGCTGGAGAAGTGGAAAGTGATGAACTCGAATCAGAATTCCAAAAGACTTTAGATGCTGTCGAAGACCTGGAGTTCAAGAAGATGCTGAGCGGTGAGGAGGATCAACTGAGTGCCATGCTGGAGATCAATCCCGGAGCCGGCGGTACCGAAAGCCAGGATTGGGCGGAGATGCTTATGCGCATGTACATCATGTGGGGCGAAGGTAAAGGCTACGCAGTTCGACAAGTAAACTACCGACCCGGAGATACCGCAGGCATCAAATCTGTAACCCTGGAATTTGATGGTAATTTGGCCTATGGTTATTTAAAATCAGAGATTGGCGTGCATCGGTTGGTGCGCATTTCTCCTTTTGACAGCGGTGGAAGACGACATACCTCTTTTGCCTCAGTTTTTGTATACCCTGTGGTCGATGATAGTATAAAGATTGACATAAATCCTGCGGATATCACCTTTGATACCTTTCGTTCCGGCGGGGCAGGAGGGCAGAATGTAAATAAAGTAGAAACTGCAGTTCGGCTGCATCACGCTCCCTCAGGAATTGTGTTGGAGTGCCAGCAAGAACGTTCACAGCTTCAGAATAAGGACAAAGCCATGAAGATGCTTCGCTCCAGATTATACCAGCTGGAGGTTCAAAAGCGTAAGGGATGTAATAGAAAGCAACAAGATGAAGATTGATTTTGGTTCTCAAATTCGCAATTACGTGCTGCATCCTTATAAATTGATCAAAGACAACCGCACCGGAGTAGAACGAACTGATGTACAAAATGTGCTTGATGGGGACTTGGATGAATATATCAAGGCATTTCTGATGAAGCAGTAGTGCTTACAAGCATACATAATCAGATAGTGATTACAGTAAATGGAATACATTTTATCCCTATATTGGGTTACAAAGTCGATTGATTTCCACTAACCTAAGAGGCATTCCAATTGCACTGATACTCAAACACCGAAATATGCACATTTGTACTTGGTGGAATAAACGTTTGATCTTTGCACTATCCCTTAGCCTTACCAACTATCTAACCTTCGCTCAGGAAAAGACCGTAACCGGTACCATAACCTCTGCTGAAGAGGGTTCTCTTCCAAGTGTTAACATTCTCATACAGGGAACTACCCAGGGCACTGTAAGTGACATTGATGGTAGTTACGAAATATTGTTGTCGGATCCGGAAGCGGTGTTGATTTTTTCCTCAATCGGTTACATTACACAAACTATGGTTGTGGGCAATCAATCTACCATTGATATCGTGATGGACACGGATGTGACTTCATTGGAGCAAGTGATTGTTACCGGCTATACTTCCCAATCTAAAAAGGATATTACCGGGGCCATTTCGACGGTCAGCAATGATAAACTTATGGAGGTACCGGCTACAAGTTTTACTCAACAGTTACAAGGAAGAGTGACTGGTGTTACCGTTGGGCAAGATAATCGTCCCGGTGGAGAACCAGTGATCCGGGTACGTGGCTGGGGCACCATCAATGACAATGATCCACTGTATGTTATCGATGGGGTACCCACTAAGAACGAAATTAATTCCATTAATCCCGCCAATATCGAATCAGTACAAATTTTAAAAGATGCCTCAGCAGCTTCTATTTATGGCTCCCGGGCCGCCAACGGGGTAATTATCGTGACCACCAAAAAGGGCAAATCCGGCACACCGAAAATTACCTTTGATGTACGTGGGGGAATGCAATATCCCACAAAAGGCCCGGACATGCTAAATACCCAGGAAGCTGGGGAGTTTTACTACAGGGCTGCTCGTAATGACTGGATTGCAGCCAATGGATCAGATGATGGGTTCGTATTTACTCATGGACAATATGGGGCCGACCCCGATGGACCGGACTTCATTCCTGATTATATATTTCCGTCAGGTGCATTTGAAGGTGACCCTGGCACAGATCCTAATGACTACAGCCTGAACCCTTATCATGGCATCACCAGGGCAAATAAAACAGGGACAAATTGGTATGATGAGAAATTTGATCCAGCTCCCATTCAGGAATATAATTTTGGGATAAACGGAGGCAACGAATCTGCGCGGTACTTTGTTTCCCTTAACTATTTCAACCAGCAAGGTGTAATTATTCACACCAACTATGAACGATTTACCTTAAGGGTTAATACTGAATTCTCTCCCAAATCCTGGTTTCGGGTTGGTGAGACCCTGGAAGTGTCTTACTCCAATTCAGTAAACACCTTCAGTAATGATGTATTTACAGAAACCGGCGGTATATATAGTACTTCACCCATGTCTCCGGTTTATGACATTAACGGGTATTACGCAAGTAGAGCCGGATCAGATATAAGTTTCGGTAATCCCGTTGCCAGGCAGGAACGCATCAGAGATAACGCTTCGGATCGGTGGAGAATATTTGGGGGAGCATATATTGAAGCTGATATCATCTCGGATCTAACTTTCAAGAGCCAACTGGGTATTGACTATAGAAATTATTATTTGCCATGGTTTGTTGAATCTGGACTTGAAAGGGGTGAAGTGCTTAATAGCCCGCATGATTTGGGGGTGGATTATAACTTTAATCTTGATTGGACCTGGTATAATACCCTGAACTATACGAAATCGTTCAATGATATTCACCGGATAAATATCCTGGCCGGTACCGAAGCCATCGATCAAAAGTATCGAGATCTGGGTGCCAGGCGCTCAGGCTTTTTTTCAACAGATGTCAATTACCGTTTTCTGGACGCAGGTACTACCGGTATATTAAACAGTGGTTCGGGAAGTGAATCTTCACTTTTCTCATTATTTGCCAAAGTCAATTATGTTTATAGGGATAAGTACCTGTTTGATGCTACCGTAAGAAGAGACGGTTCTTCAAGATTTAGTGAGAATAACCAATATGCCACTTTCCCTTCTTTCAGCGTGGGCTGGCGGGTAAGTGAAGAACCTTTTCTTAATAGTGCGGGTTGGATCACGGACCTTAAATTGAGGGCATCATGGGGACAAATGGGCAACCAGGAAATTGCCGACTACAATAAATTCTACACCTACAGGAGTAGCCTCTTCCAATCAGCATACGATATTAGAGGTACCGATAACCAAGTGGAACCGGGATTTGATAGCCAGCGATTCGGTAACCCCAGGAGTATTTGGGAAACCACCACTACCCTTGATTTTGGATTTGATTGGACTATTTGGAATAAATTGACCGTCAACTTTGACTGGTATGACATGACTACCACCGATATGTTATATGTACTAACCCTTCCCGGAACCAGGGGAAGTGCTGCATACCCTTTTCAGAATGTCGGGGAAATGAATAATAAGGGCATTGATCTTGGAATAAACTGGCACAGTGCTTCAGCCAATGGTGATTTTAATTACGATATTGCTTTGAACATAAGCCATTATAAAAATAAGATCGTTAAGCTAAGCGATAATGCGGCAGAAGGTTTTTTTGGACGCGATTTTGGAAGTACTAGAAGCGAAGCAGGAGTCCCTTACTCGTCCTTTTTTGGCTATATAATTGATGGTTTTACTGATGGTACGGAGTCAGCAGACGCTTTTCCAGGTTATTATGGATATGGTGATGGCAAGGGCCGTTTCAAATATAGAGATATTGATGGCGATACGGTCATTACTCCCAATGACCGCACATTTATTGGGAACCCCCATCCCGATTTTACTTTTGGCCTGAGTTTTAATGCCAACTATAAAAGTTTTGATTTTGCTTTGTTTTTTCAGGGATCCAAAGGAAATGATCTTATCAATTACGTTAATGGCAATGCGGACTTTTTTAGTACTACAAGAAACAACAACAGCCGGAAAGCGTTTAATGAATCCTGGACCGCTGAACTTGGAGATAGAGCAAGCTTGCCCATAGTAAGTGCCAATGATATTGTTAGTACCAGGCCTTCTACCTATTTTGTAGAGGATGGATCCTATATAAGACTGAAAAACCTGCAATTTGGTTATACCATTGCTAATCTTCGGGGAGTTGATCGCTTAAGAGTATACTTTCAGGCCATAAACCTATTTACCATTACAGACTATAGTGGTTTGGATCCTGAAATAAATAGAAGTGGTGCCGGCAGTAATAATGCCAACCTTGGATTGGATTTTGGGTACACCCCAAGCAGCCAGCAGTTCTTGATGGGACTAAATTTTGGTTTTTGAATTTTAAAAGGATAAAATCGATGAAAAATCTTGGCACTTTGATATTAATCATGATGTTAATCGGGATATCTATTTCTTGTGATGATGATTTTTTAGATAAACAACCGTTGGGAGTAGTAAGTGATAGGGTACTTGCCAATAAGAGCGGTCTTGATCAATTACTTATTGCTGCTTACGCACAACTTGACGGTCTGGGCCACGACCAGGCGATACCTTGGCCGGCAGGTTCTTCAAATTATGTTTGGGGAAGTGTTTCTTCCGATAATAGTTACAAGGGCAGTGATCTGGGGGATCAACCTCAAATGCTGGAAATCGAAAAGTATTTGGTTGAACCTCCATTTGTTTACCTGGACTCAGAGTGGAGGGGGCTTTATGATGGGGTGTCCAGGTGCAACGATGTAATACGGGTGGCAGCTGTGGCTGTGGCAGCCGGTACTATTACTCTGGAGCAGGAAGAACAGTATAAGGCAGAAGCCAGATTTCTGCGGGGGCATTATCATTTTGATGCCAAACAAGAATTTGGAAATATACCCTATATAGATGAAAAGGTTGACGACTTTTTCAAAGTGGGTAATGTCACCAAGGACGGTGCCTATGTTGATACCTGGCCTGAAATTGAAGCAGATTTTCAATATGCCATAGAACATCTCCCACCTATCAGGGATAGATCACAACCAGGCCGTGCTGATCAATGGGCAGCTAAGGCCTACCTGGCTAAATGTTATATGTGGCAAATGGATCTGGCCGAAGCTAAGCCTTTATTGGAGGACATCCTTAACCAGGGACCTTATCAGCTGGTTGATAATTATCATAACAATTTCAAAATCGCCACAAACAATAATATGGAAAGCATCTGGGAGTACCAGGCATCTGTGAATGACGGGGCGGGAGGGTTTAATGGCAATTTTGGAGACGTATTGAATTTTCCATTTGGAGGCCCGGGAGGTTGTTGCGGTTTCCATCAGCCTTCCATTAATGGGGTAAACGCCCATCAGACTGATGGCAACGGACTTCCGTTATTGGACACCTTTAACGATACTGATGTAGCAAACGATCAGGGACTTGAATCAACAGACCCTTTTATAGAACATACCGGCCCACTGGACCCCAGACTGGATTGGTCCATTGGAAGGAGAGGAATTCCATACCTCGATTGGGGGGACCACCCAGGTAAGGATTGGGTACGAAATCACGACAGCGGAGGTCCTTACGCACCTAAAAAGAATTTATTTTATGCAGAAGAAGAAGGAACAGGTTCCTTTGGGTCGTGGACCGGAGGTTTTACTGCGAATAATGTCAGAATCATCAGGCTGGCTCATATCATCTTATGGAGAGCAGAGGTGGCGGCTGGTGAAAATGACCTGGCTACTGCCACTGAAATGGTGAATCTATTAAGAACCAGGGCTGATAATTATCATGTACAAGAAGGGGGAGTGGAAGATGATGGCACGCATCCCAATGACGCGGCAAATTATGATGTGGGCTTATATCCTAATTTTCCCAACCAGCAGTATGCCTGGAAGGCCATTAAGTTTGAACACCGCCTTGAATTCTATATGGAGGGATTTCGTTTTTTTAACCTGGTGCGCTGGGAAGATGCTGATGAAGTGCTGAATAAATATCTTGAAAAAGAGAAAACCCACCGGACATATCTTGAGGGTATGTCATTTACTTCAGGAAAAAACGAGTATTTCCCAATACCTCAAGTCCAAATAGATGTGGTGGGACCGGAAGTTTTAAGACAAAATCCCGGATATCAATAGTATCCCTGGACAAGACACTGGGCTGGCGCCCATTGCAATTCGCTCAGCTATTATCTAACTTGAACTCATGCCATCCCAACGAAAATTAGCAGCCATCATGTGCTCCGGCAATTTCAATTACAATTAAAACCTGACTTTGAACCTGCTACCGCACTTCAACGGGCCCCAGGATACCTCAGATTAAATTTCAAATCCCAAAAGACAAATAACAACTAAGAACCAAGCTCCAAGGACCAGGCGGTAAAGCAGGAGACTATACTTCAGGGCAAGCACCAAGAAACTTGAAATGCACACCAAGAATAACGTTATTAATCACCGTGGCCGAAGAAGTGAGGGGAAAAGATGGCAAGCCTTCAAATGACTTCTCTCTTTACGGACAGGATAGCAATGGCGACACCTGGGCCTTGGCCAAATTGAACATGTTCCTGCACAGCATGGATTCATCGGTTATTGAATGGGGGATACCATCAACAACCCCCTGTTGCTGGAAGGGGACAGCCTGATGAAATTTGATGTGGTGGTGGCCACTTATTGGACATCGGTATTTTTTGGTACCGGCATTCCGGCGGCCATTTTGATCTTCAATAAAGCCAAAGAGCATAAGGATGAGCTGTTTATTGATGCCAGCAAAGAATACCAGGATGGCAAGAAACAGAACAAACTGCGGGCGCAGGATATAGAACGTATCGTCGCCGCCTACCAGGCCACTTTGGAGCAGATTGAAGAAAACGAGTTCAATCTGAATATCCCGAGGTACGTGGACACTTTTGAAGAAGAAGAGCTGGTGGATATTAAGGCAGTGCAGAAAGAGATTGATCTGTTGAAAAGAGAAAAATATTTAAAAACATACAATGGCAAAATGTATCTAGGCAATCGCCTCAAAGA
>QIEB01000584.1 GCA_003229495.1 Flammeovirgaceae bacterium | reverse complement strand
CGACGGGCCAGATTAAAGTTTGATGGGTTCGCCCTGACTCCCAAATTACAGTACAAAGTGGAGTTGGGATTTTCTAATAGGGATACTGGTGGAGGACAAAATATTCAAAACGGTTTTACTTCCAGAATTATTTTGGATGCCGTTTTAAAGTGGAATTTTTATGGTAACTGGTCATTGTGGGCTGGTCAAACAAAACTACCAGGAAACAGAGAACGGGTGATCTCATCACAGAAATTACAATTTGTGGATCGAAGTCTGTTAAACTCCCGATTTAATATAGATAGGGATATTGGGGTTCAATTAAGACATAAGGATCATATTGGTCCTCGTACAGTTTTGAAGGAGGCCTTCTCATTTTCTATGGGCGAAGGAAGAGATGTAATAGGCCCTAATATCGGAGGTTATGACTACACTTTCCGGCTTGAATTTCTGCCATTTGGAGAGTTTACCGGTAAAGGAGATTACTTTTCAGCTGACTTGAAAAGGGAAACGAGCCCTAAACTCGCTGTGGGTGCCAGCTATGATTTCAATGATGGTGCAGGAAAACAGCGGGGACAGCTGGGCCTTTATATGATCGACAGCGTTGGAAACCAAATCACAAATGACCTGTACACAGTGTTTCTGGATGCCATTCTTAAATACGGTGGCTTCTCATTTCAAATGGAATATGCTCATAAAACCGCAGGCGATAACGTAATTGCATCAACTGAATTCGGAGAACTGAGATATGCCACGGGTACCGGGTTTGTCCTTCAAGGAGGATATTTGTTTGAAAACAACTTGGAACTGGGTCTTAGATATTCCAATGTAAGGGCGGACTCGAGAATATATTCGGGAATTAATGACAGTGATGAATATACCCTGGGTGTGTCTCGATACTTCTCGAATCACAATTTGAAAGTGCAGTCGGACATTACTTACCGGGAGCGACTTCTAGGAAGTGATTTCCTTCAATTTAGGTTACAATTTGAAATGGCCTTCTGATTAGCCTCAATAGTATACTCTGATTTTACTTTGACGTCTTATCTTAATTAGGTAGAATTTGAGATATATTTCTAACTTTAACCAAGGCTAAAACGTCTTGAGATTTGAAAAGTCCTAAATTCTTATTCAATATTGATCGATTGATGGATCATCTGGTGGGTTTTATCGAAACCAGGTTTGAAATATTAAAGATCGAATTCAAGGAAGAGTCTGTTAAGATCATAGCTAAACTATTGACAATTGCGGTTATGGCGATTTTAGGTACCCTGTTCTTTATTTTTTGTAGCCTGGCATTGGGTATTTTCCTAAACCAAAAATTGGACAGCGCTTACTTGGGGTTCGTAATTTTGGCAGGTTTTTTCTTTTTACTATGGATGAGTGTTCTGATCATCAAGCAATCAAGATGGTTTAATGATCTAATAGCCACTTTAACCAACAGAATAGTTGAAGATGCAAATAAGAAAGAAAATGAAAAAGGGTCTGAAATTTCAGGAAATAACCAGTAGAAAAAAAGAGTTATATCAAAAGTCAAGCCAGTACAAATCAGCAGTGACTTCAGACATAAATCACCTGAAATTCGACCTGGAACGAGTGGGCAAAAACATTTTGTACATTGGAGGGTCACTGTATGTTGCCTACAAGTTGACCAAACTGCTGACTGGACGGTCTAACCATACTCCCGAGACAAGTGCTGGGACCCAAAAAGTGGTAAGAGTCAGAGAGTCATCGCCCATAGTCTTGAAGATTAAAGAACAAATCGCTTTGTTCTTGTTGGCCCTGGCCTTTAAAAAACTAAAAGAATACCTTAAAGAAACTAGTTCTGATGAAAATGAACAAGAAGATACTTGAGACGCTGAATAAAAGAAGGATTACAGGTCTTAAGTCCTTCTCACTGTTAATTGATCCCGATAAGATTACTGATTCAGTGAACCTGATCAAATTGGTAAATATTGCAGTTGAGAACAAAATAGATTTCTTCTTTGTAGGAGGAAGTTTACTCACCGGCAATAATTTACACCACGTAATCCAGTTAATAAAAGGCCATAGTCAGTTGCCAGTGATACTGTTTCCTGGTAGTACTATGCATATCGATGTTTCTGCTGATGCGGTATTATTTCTTTCATTGATTTCAGGGCGCAACCCGGAACTTTTAATAGGTCAACAAGTCATAGCGGCACCTATATTAAAGCGCAGTAGTCTTGAAGTTCTCCCTACAGGATATTTGTTGATTGCTGCTGATAACCATACCACGGTTTCTTATATGAGCAATACCGTACCAATTCCTGCGGACAAATATTCAGTTGCGGTTTGTACCGCAATGGCGGGTGAAATGCTTGGCTTGAAATTGATTTACATGGATGCCGGTAGTGGTGCAAAATACCCCATTAGTCCTAGAATGATTGCTTCAGTGCGTAAGTCTATCGATGTCCCGTTGATTATTGGCGGAGGAATTAATTCTGTTGAAAAAGCGCTGAACAGCCTTAAGGCCGGTGCAGATATGTTAGTAGTGGGTAACGGGATAGAAGAAAACCCCAATCTGTTGATTGAGGTTTCCGATGCCATTAACAACTTAAATCAGGAATTAGACGTTCATTAGGCTTTCCCGCCGGCGCATTTTACCTGCCGGGATACCAAACATCATTTTAAACCTACGGCAGAAGTAGGCTGTGTCTTTATATCCAACCTCTTTCCCTATATCCCGGATGCTTTTTTTGGTAGTCCGTAATAGATTCACCGCCTTTTCCATCCGCTGATACTCAATGTAATCTTGAGGATTTATACCTGTCAACATCTTGAAATACTGACCTACATAATCCTCCGAAACATTTGCCACGCTTGCCAGTGTTTTATTTGACAAATCCCCGCCTAAATGATGTTTTATGTATCCAAAAATATCGATTAAGCGCGGATCATTAAAGTAGGTTGAATTCGTGGCCAACTGCTCCACAAACAAGCCATTACTTAAAATATGCCTGATAATTTCCACTACCAGATAGTCAGTATTTATTTTAACGATTCGACCTTTTCCAGGCCGGTCAGAGCTGTCCTCTTTCAAAACTGCATTCACCAGAGACGTTATTAATTCATTACCACCAATAACGAACGGAGGCAAATCCAGTGAAGCAAAGAAATTCACAGAATCGAATACCTTGGCTTCGAAATTGATGAAGCTAAAACTTTCATCAGTTGTTCCCCTGTTCTGATCGTACGATTGGAAATAGAGTTCCTTGTTATTGATAAAGTCGTCATTGGATAAGGGAATGGGTGTACCAGATCCATAGGTCAAGGACACGTTTTTGCCGCCAGGTACAAACAGCACTTCACCCTCATTTACACTTTCACCATCAATTCCGAATCTAATCGAACCCTTGTTTAGTATAACCACAGTATTTTCTACATCGTAGAAATTTGCAATTGTCACCGGTTTTAAAATCCTGATATTATTGGCCTTTATGAACCGTACACTCAAGGATTCGATTATTTTGTTGTAATCTTCCATGGGTCATATTTTAATCAAAATATAAATATCACTAAATATATTTGGACAAAACTAATAATAATCTTTGAATTATACAACTAATAAGCAAATTTTTATAATTCCTTGTAAATCTAACTCTGATCTGGAATCAAAAAAAGCAATTAGAAGTTACAATTTAAGAAGTTCCCGCGATATTACAATTTTTTGGATTTCAGATGTCCCTTCATAGATCTGAGTGATCTTTGCATCTCTCATTAGTCTTTCCACATGATACTCCTTCACATAGCCGTATCCACCATGGATTTGTACTGCTTCAACGGTTACATCCATTGCTACTTTAGAGGCAAACAGTTTGGCCATTGCACTGGCTGTAGTAAAGTCTTTTTTCTGGTCTTTTTCGATAGCTGCTCTCAAACAAAGAAGCCTAGCTGCATCAATCTGAGTAGCCATATCGGCCAACTTAAATTGGATTGCCTGGTGTTTAGAAATCTCCACCCCAAATGCTTTTCTTTCCTTGGAGTAGGCCAGCGACCTTTCGTAGGCTCCAGAGGCAATGCCCAAGGCCTGAGAAGCGACCCCGATCCTTCCTCCGTTTAAAGTATCCATGGCAAAATGGAACCCAAATCCGTCTTTGCCAATACGATTTTTTTTGGGGACTTTAACATCGGTAAACATCAACGAATGGGTATCAGATCCCCTGATTCCTAGCTTATCTTCTTTTTTCCCTACCATTAAGCCCTCCGTTTCCTTTTCTACTATCAGGACATTTATCCCATGGTGCTTTTTGCTTGGATCAGTTTGAGCGATGACCAAATACACGGAAGCGCTATTCCCATTGGTGATCCAATTCTTGGTGCCGTTTAATAAATAGTAATCTCCCTTATCTTCCGCAGTGGTGCTTTGTGAGGTAGCATCGGATCCGGCTTCAGGTTCGGATAAACAGAAGGCTCCAATTATTTCTCCTCGGGCCAACCGGGTCAGGTATTTTTCCTTTTGTTCTTCATTACCGTACTTTTCCAGGCCGCCACACACCAGGCTATTATTTACTGACATGACAATTGATGCGGAGGCGTCAACCTTGGAAATTTCTTCCATGGCAAGAACATAAGAAACGGTGTCCATTCCTCCGCCATCATACTTTGGGTCCACCATCATTCCAAGGAACCCTAACTCGCCCATTTTTTTTATTTGTTCTTTTGGAAATTCTTGTTTTGTATCCCTTTCAATAACCCCGGGAAGTAAATCGGATTGTGCAAACTCATGGGCAGCTTCAATTACTGCCAGATGCTCCTCACTAAGTTCAAAATTCATGTAAAAAAGACGTTACCGCCGGTTTAGGAAGATCGAGAGATAATATAGCAAGGTAGCGAGCGAACCAATTGCCGCCACTACATAGGTGCGCGCTGCCCATTTCAGCGCATCTTTGGCCGCTGCGTGCTCCTGACTGGTGACGATGCCCTTCTCATCGATCCATGCCAATGCCCTGTTGCTTGCATCATACTCTACCGGCAGGGTTATAAAACTGAATAGGGTAGTGGTGGCAAACATTAGTATCCCAAAGAGCAGGAGCTGAGGAAAAGTGTTTACCATTATTATCCCAGCAAGTAAAAGCCATTGCATCCACCGCGAGCTTACACTTACCACAGGAACAAGCTTGGAACGCATAGTTAACCAGGCATAAGCTGTGGCATGCTGCACGGCGTGGCCGCATTCATGTGAGGCTACCGCCGCCGCTGCAGCGTTTCGGGCTCCATATACTACCTCGCTAAGATTAACTGTTTTATTTGCCGGATTATAATGATCGGTAAGTTGACCCCGGGTGGAAATAACTTTTACATCGGTTATACCATGATCTGCCAGCATCCGTTCGGCTATTTCCTTTCCGCTAAGATTCGCTCGAAGAGGTGTTTGAGAGTACTTCTTGAACTTGCTTTTAAGCCGATTGCCGACTAGCATACTGACTAGCATAACTAGTCCAAATATTAAGTAGATACCGCTGATGCCCATATTTATAATGTATCCAAGTTGTGCTTAATAAGTTTTTTCACTGCATTGTAAGATATAAAATATTCTGTACTTAGACTATGGAAGTGAGTCGTCCGGGACTACTGACTTCTTCTTGAGAGAAAGTACTATTATACTTGATACCAATCCTGCCAGAATTATCAACACCATCTGAGATGAGTGTAATAAAAATGCGAATGATAGTCCGTTCTCTTTGGTTACTCCATAGTATAATAGCAATCCGGACACCAGCAAATGGTAGGCTCCGATTCCGCCTTGAACAGGGGCTGACATCGCAAGCCCTCCCATTACCAACAGTGCAAGTCCTGCTCGCCATCCAAGATGAACGGTAGGTTCCATTGCATAGAACACCACGAAACTCGCCAAATAACCAAATGCCTATTGTAGACAACCAAAAAGCTCCAGGCTTTTTTAAACGGGTTATACTAATGAACCCTAACCAAAGTTGTTTGAGAAAAGACTGTAGTTTTTGCCACCAACTACTCTTTTTAATTTTGTCCTTAATAAAATACCATAGACCAATCATTAACAAGGCAAATATTAGCAGATAGAGCATACTCTGCTCCATGTTTGTATAGACTGCAGAAAATTTTTCAGCAAACAAATCATTAAAAAATTTGTTTAGTTTCTCGAACTCAATAAGGAAAGTAATACCTAATATTATCAGGAGCGAAAGCACATCAAGAACCCTTTCACTAACTACCGTGCCTAAAGAAGAGGTCACAGGTATTTGATCCGTTCTCTTCAAG
>QIEB01000448.1 GCA_003229495.1 Flammeovirgaceae bacterium | reverse complement strand
TGGCGCTTAATGCAAAGTTGCAACCGGAAGTTATTCAACGAATGGATCAAGTACCTACCAAGAACATGGAAGCTTATAATTTGTATTTGAGAGCATTGAATCAACAAAATGCAGTTGGTGGAAACTTCTTAGTAACAAGGGAATTGTTACAACAAGCAATCGCACTAGATAGCAATTTTTCCACAGCATATGCTATGCTGGGAAACTCTATAATCTTCCAAGCTGGGTTCCTTGGGGACAAAAATGCTACAAATGTTGCTGAACAGGGAAAGGTGAAAATGGAAAAAGCCCTGTTGCTAAATCCTATGGATGGCATTGCCCATGTTTACATGGGCAATTATTATTTGTGGTACGAGAAGGATTTTGACAAAGCGGAAATCGAATATCGTACTGCCCATAATTTGACACCTTCAGATGCTAGACCTGACGAATCTTACCTTGATCTCTTACTAGCGGCCGGTAGATTCGATGAAGCGATTCCTGTTGGGAGTAAATTATTGGAGCGTTCTAATGATTGGACACACTCTTGGGTAAAAATGGCTTTAATATGGGCTTTTAACAACCAAAGAGAACGAACGATTGAATGCATTGAACGCGCCAATGCAATATCTTCGAACGATTTTTATATCATTACGGAAGTGGCCAGGTCCCATTTATTACTTAAGCAATATGATCAAATCACAAATGTAATGAATCGTTATGAGGGTAATTTATCGTTCCCCCGGGCCATGGGACTTAAGGCCATTGCCTATTATAAGACCGGTGAAAAGCAGCGCCACCTCCAGGAGCTTAATTCATTAATAAAAAGAAGTGAAGAAACTTCTGGCGGCAGCCCATCCTTCTACACGGCTATGACTTATGCGTCAAAAGGTGAAACGGAGCAGGCATTCCAATGGCTGGAAAAATCCTTTGCAGATAATGAAATAGAGCTTTACTGGCTAAAAGTGGAACCGGAGTTTGCATCGCTTTACGATGATCCCCGATGGCAGCAGATGTTGAGTAGGATTGGTTTTCCGGAGAGCTAGGAGCAACGTGCATTGCCCAAGGCGCCGGGAGCAAATGACAAATTCCAAAAACAAATCCCAACTAAGCTTCAGATTCTGAATTCTGATCGCTAATCCAACCCACTTACAGTCATCAATAATTATACATTATGGCAGCCCAACTTATAACTTATCATTTATAATTCATAACTAGTTAGTTAACGCCTTTTTCTTTTCTTGTACTAAGAAATCTAACTCGAATTCATACTCAACTAAACCAAACATCATGAAAGCCTCATTACCATTTACCACTCTTGCCCTGGTACTTACACTATTCTGCCTTAATATCAGGGGCCAACAAAACCAACACCCACTGGATCCCTTAACCTGGAAGGAATACTGGACTTTACTGGAAGTGCTCCAACAAGAAGGTAAACTGGACGCCGATACCCGATTTTCCATGGTCAACCTGAAAGATCCAGATAAGCAGCTGGTTTGGCAATGGTCGAAGGGAAAACCCATTCCCAGGTCTGCCTTTGCTATTGTTCGTCAAAAAGAGAAGGCCTACAAAGCTGTGGTAGATCTAAACAACAGAAGTATTACTTCATGGACGGAATTAAAAGGAGTGCAGCCTAATTGGATCGGCGAAGAGTTTGGATCGGTGATAGAGGCGGTAAAAAAGCATCCTGATTTTATTGCTGCTATGAAAAAACGGGACATCGAAGATCTGACTTTCATCGATTGTCTGTGTATTCCACCTGGTTATTATGGTACTGAAGAAGATACCGGACGGCGGGTGGGTCATGTTCATTGCAATGATGCCCGGGGTGTCCGCAATAGTTGGGTGCGCAGTATCGAAGGGTTGACGGTGGTGGTGGATATGTATGAAAAGAAAGTATTGAGGGTGGTGGATGAAGGGGTGGTAGAAGTTCCTAAAGTATATGCGGATTATGATCAGGCTGCTATTGGAGCGCCCAGAGAAGTTCCCAGCCCTATTTACAGAACCCAACCATTGGGCCCAGGATTCAAACAAGATGGCCACCTCATCGAGTGGCAAAATTGGCGCTTCCACGTGCGACCCGATCATAGAGTAGGCCTGATCATTTCGGCAGTGTCCTACCAGCAGGGAGAAGACCGCAGGCCTGTATTATATCAGGGAAATCTTTCCGAAATATTCGTTCCCTACATGGACCCGGCATTTGCCTGGTATCATAGAAATTTTCTTGATGCCGGAGAATTCACTGCCGGAGGCTTGGCCAAACCCTTAATTGAAGGACTGGATTGTCCGGATAATACTGTTTATATGGAGGCCTTGATCGCCGGAGATAAAGGAAGACCAATGTCGGTTCCCCGAATGGTGGGTATTTTTGAACGGGAAACCGGAGATATGGCCTGGCGTCATCATACCGGTTCCAATGAAGGCCAGCCGGAAAGCAGGGTAAAGAGAGATTTAGTGGTGCGGGCTGCAGCAGTGCTGGGAAACTATGATTATATTATTGATTGGATCTTTCAACAGGATGGTTCTATCCGGGTCTCTCTGGGGGCCACCGGGATTGCGGAAGTAAAGATGGTGAATCAGAACAATGCCATGGCCTCGGCCAGTGTTGGTAGGGCAGCCCCCAATTTACCCGCCGATGCCTACGGCAGGTTTGTGGACCCCAACATCGTAGCAGTAAATCACGATCACTATTTTAGTTTTCGTTTGGATCTGGACGTGGACGGGTCAGACAACAATCTGCAGCTGGATCGATTGGTGTCCAAAACCTTGCCCGAAGGTCATTCGCGACGATCTGTATGGGTAAAGGAATCAACGGTAGTTAAGAAAGAATCAGAAGCTAAGCTCAATATCAACTTTGACCGGCCGACATTGTGGCGGGTAACCAGTCCCACCCGCAAGAATCATGTAGGATATCCCACCAGCTACCAATTAATGCCAGGCATGAACGGCAACACTTTATTATCCGCGGACGACTACCCACGTATGAGGGCCGGATTTATTAACCACCACCTTTGGGCCACCCCATACCATGAAGATGAACGGTACGCGGCTGGTGAGTATCCTACGCTCAGTGAACCAGGACAAGGACTGCCCGCCTGGACCGAAAAGGACCGCAAAATAGAAAATACAGACATTGTCCTTTGGTATACCATAGGTATGCATCATATGGTTCGGGCCGAGGACTGGCCGGTGATGCCGGTATTACGGCATGAATTTGAGTTGCGGCCATTTGACTTTTTCGATCACAATCCGTCGATGGACCTGCCAAAATGAACTAACAATTAACTCATAACCCAATAACTAACAAAGGTGTCTGAATCCCGTCAACTTGCAGCCATAATGTTTGGAGGCATTAGAAGGAAGCTCTGGTGGCACTAATGTAAATTTTTACGATTTAGCCCTGTTTCCCAGTTTCGATATTATGAGAGAGGAGCCGGGGTTTCAGGATATCATGAATGGCTTGAAAGAAAGGACCGACGAAATGCGTGAAAATGTATTGGCAACGGGCTACTTGGGTGATATTCCAGGACACTAACTAAAATTATTGAATCTTTGCAAAATTCATTTTTCCAACTAAAAACTAAAAACTAAAAACTAAAAACTGCTCAAACATATCCCATCATCTTATAAGCCACAATTCCCATTATTTCCCTGATAAGTATATGCCATTTGTTCAACGCCCCTGGCTGGGGGACCAGGAGATAGATTATTTGGGGGGGATAGTCTCCGGTCTTAAAGTCAGTACTAAAGCCGGTTGCAGGTACTCCGACTTTCTTAAAGCAGGCCAAGGATCGGCGCATATGGAATGCAGAAGTTATTAAAAGATATTCAGAGTCCGGGTAATTTTTCTTGATGATCTCTGATACTGCAACCGCACTTTCCCTGGTGTTTCGGGACTGGTTTTCAATGATGAGGTCTTCATCCGGTACCGCACACATCAGGAAAACTTCGCGCAGCTGTGTGGCTTCTTTTATTGGTGATTGGGTCATCGAACCTGTACCGCCACTGATTATAATCTTTTGTATTTTACCCGCTTTGTATAACTGAATTGCATGAGTCACCCGGTCGGCGCCCTCAGCGAAGTACACCCGGTCGTGGGGTAATTTCTCTTTTTTGACTACACCTGTAAGCACGATACCCACCGTCTGTGAAGAGGTTTGGAGGTCCATGGGGGTAGGGGGGACCTCCCACCATTTAAACACCATATTGGTTAAAAGTGAGTTGCTGCAAATTACCAGCAGTACCAGCGAAAATATCCTTAGTCTTCTTTTCCATTTCAAATTTTTTATAATAAAGGAGAAGAAAAGGAAACCCACGATCAAGCTAAGTGGCATTATCAAATATGGGATGGTCTTAGATAGAATGAAAAACATAAATAGGTTTTCTTTATAAAAGTTTAACTTATAGGTATCTGATGGGTCGCCTACTTAGAATCATTGTTATGCTAATAAAGTCAATTTTTGTTTTATCTGTGGCTTTGGTCCTTTGCTTAGGACCTAATTAGTTATGGAACTAAAAACTAAAAACTAAAAACTAAAAACTAAAAACTAAAAACTAAACACTAAACACACCTACCTCAATAAAGGGGCCCTAATACCCTGGATAAGGACTCTTTTATTTTTTGCATGGCGGGTCTTATTAAAAATTCCTGAAGACGAATTTCTTCACTATCTGCGATGTCCTGAAAGAAACTTTCACTCATTTCATCGGCTTTTTCAGGGTCATAGATCAGTGCATTTACTTCAAAGTTCTTATTAAAACTTCGACCATCCATATTGGCAGTTCCTATGGAGGTAAACACCCCATCTACTATCATAATCTTTCCGTGGTTAAACCCTTTTTGATAAATGAACACATGAACACCTGCTCGTATTAATTCTTCCGCATATGAAATCGAACCATAGCGCATGGTATTTAGATCAGATCGTCCTGGCAGAATTAATTTAACATCCACGCCACTCAATGCCGCAGTTTTTAATGCCGTAAGAATACTTTCATTAGGCATAAAATAAGGTGTAGAGATATAAATGAACTTTTCAGCGGTGGTTATGGCAGTAAAATAGGCCTGCATGATATTTGACCAGTCGGAATCTGGTCCACTGGAGGTTATTTGCACCAGTAGTTCGTTTTGCACCGAATGAGGAGGAAAATAATGTTCACCCTGCAGATAGCTTTTGGTTACAAAATACCAGTCGGTAATAAAAACCGTTTGTAAACTCTGCACGGCATCTCCCTCCAGTTTTAGGTGAGTATCCCTCCACTCTCCCAACTCCCTGGATCCCTCAATATACCTATCGGCGATATTAAGACCACCTACAAACCCCACTTTGCCATCCACTACTATTATCTTACGATGATTCCGGTAATTGATCTTGTTGGCCACCAGGGGAAATCTTACGGGCATAAAAACACCTACCTCCACACCGCTTCTTTTAAGTTCCCGCAAAAAGCGCTTACTTAAGCTCCAACTCCCAATGGCATCAATAATCAACCGGACTTCAAGTCCCTGAGAGGCCTTTTGTATCAGCAGTTCTTTTATTTTGTTGCCAATATTGTCGTCTTCATATGCATAATACTCAAGATGGATATGGTCCCTGGCCTCACTCAACGCTTCGAGAATAGCAGAGAAAGTAGCTTTTCCGTTTTGAAGGATATTGACCTTGTTTTTGGCGGTCAATAAGGCTTTACTGTTGTTTAGTAATAATTTAATGATGTTTGATTTTACCAGCACACCAGCATGATTTGAGGTAATTCCAGACAGGTCCTTGATCTGATTCTGGCTCAACTCTTCTATTCTCACCAAATCAGTAAGTCCTTTTCTGGAAAAGATCTTGACCTTCCGGAAATTTCTACCAAAGTTTAAATACAGGGTCAGGCCCACAAAAGGCAAAAGAATAAGTACCAGTACCCATGCAAGGGTAATCTCAGGGTCCCTGTTCTCTCTAAGAAGAGAAAAAACTATAAAGGCTATCAACAAAAGATAAAGTGATG
>QIEB01000100.1 GCA_003229495.1 Flammeovirgaceae bacterium | reverse complement strand
GAGACTAACCGGGTGTCCGCTCAGGGCTTGCATTGTCAGGGGGGTAATAAATTCCGTGGCGGCCCGGGTCATAACCACCCGTACATCGGCGCCGCCATCTCGCAGTCGCCGAACCAGTTCCGCACTTTTATAAGCGGCAATGCCCCCGGTAATCCCGACCAGGATTTGTTTATTGGTCAGGTTTGATGCGGATTGAGTCGACTTTGCCATAGGCAGAGTGTACTTGCCTGTCCTGCCGGTCACAAATATGGGGTACGATGGCACGACCAAGGATTGGCAGGAGGCCGATTCTATTGTGAGAGCTCAACAATAACTGGAGGCAGGATGGTTCTCGGCGCCCAATAACAACAGCATTCTACGAACTCATCTACATAAAATGCGGTATTTCAATTTAGCAGAATTACTTTGTCATTTATTGCTGGGTTGAATCGTATCTGGCACCACTATCTACAGGTGCAGACTTTTTATCATGGGGTACGCCCACTGTTACGCTACCCGTACAAGTTGCCCCAGCCTCATTGGTTGCCTCGAACCCGATGATATAAATTCGTCCATTTTCCAGTCCTGAGCGTTCCGCCCTTACCAGTGCGTTGGAAGTACCGATACCAAAGCCATCTGGCGATGTATTGCCATCACCCAGACCATTGACGGGCTCATCCTGCTGGATGCTGGTTATCTTGATGGTTATATCGTCATCTGATTCGTCACTGCTGGAGCTGGAATCGTCACCTGAGTCGTCTTTAGAATCACCACTGGAACTACTACTTGAATCGTGACTAGAACTCGAACCACTACTTGAGTCATGACTGCTACTACTGCTACTACTGGAGTCATGGCTCGAACTGCTGTTTGAATCATGACTAGAGCTTGTACCACTACCGGAATCATGACTGGAGCTGGAATCATGGCTAGAACTTGAACCATCGCTGGAGTCGTCATCAGGATTTGTTACACCAGTGATAGTAATTTTTTGGAGTTTATGATTTGGCGGCCATAAAATCGGTTTGCTTGCAACCGCAGCAGAGCATACAGGTGCAGCAATTTTGTCTTTTACCATTGGTACCGCAATAGCGCTATAAGAACCTAACTCGGAGAATGAGCAATTGTTAGTTTCATCTATTTCTGTAACCTGATTATTTGCGTCTGCACATGCTGCAAGATAATAAAAATCATCAGGCAAGTCAGAAGGCAGCAGCATTTCAAATTTATTTTCACTTTTTATATCACCTCCAAGCTCTGGCACCAGTCTTTCTGTTAATACTCTTGCTGTGGCAGGATTAATTGATTCAGTGTTAGAGATGTAGAATCTGGTAGTCGAGGGGCCCGCAATGTAATCGCCAATATTCTCAGTTACTTCCGTGATAACAAATGAATTACCACCTTTCGAAATTAAAATGGGTGGAATAAAAAGAGGGACTACCAGATCGGCACCACCCTTCCATTCAATAACCACTTTCCCCACCATAGTTCCTTCCTGAGTCCAGTCTGTTACATTACCTAAATCTATGCCGGTTAAAGACGATGTTAATTGGAAAAATGCATCGCCGTTACTATCTGTAAAGATACCGCCAGTCTCTCCATTGTTAGGGCCATCGATAAACTCTATTGAAAATTCGTAATCGCTAACTGGTGCATCATGGTCCCTGGCATTCGTTACATTTACTTTGATTGTTGCTGTTTCTCCAATCCTCTTACTCTGAATGCTGGGCGTTACCTTAATAACTGGTAAAAATTCTGGCATGTAATTTTCTGTAATAAATCTTATGTATTTATAATTATAAAAAAGCAGGTCATACCCATACTGATTTCTCTGGCTTGGTCCCGTATTAACAATTATCACTTCAAGTTCATCCAAAGCTCTATTCATGAATTGAACATCAGATATTCTTGCAAATACTAGTGCCTCCTCAATCTTTGATTTAATTTGGCTAACGAGCGACAGATCATTTATCCAGTTAAGTTGCACTGCTTTATCGATAAATGGCTCGAAATTATTCCATGCTTTATCAAAATCTACGCCAATTGCAACTGGAACTAGCGCAGTTCTCTTGACTTTAATGTTCTTTAACACTTCAAGAGCCGCAATATTTTCTGCGTCTGTAACTGTTGAGTGATCTTCTACCTGAAAAATCCAGTCTGGATGAAAGACAATTTCACCAATGCCGGGAGGGGCATGAGAGTAAAACTTAAATCCATTCTTAGACGTGCCAGGCGTTAATAGATAATTTTTGTGGCGCACGCCAAACAAGGCCATTCCTGTTCGACTAATCCCTCCCGTCCAGCCTTGAGGCACTTCTATGCCGACCGGAGTAATTAATTTATTTGGCGCAAGTCTTAATGGCATCAAATCATTAATTAAATCTCTAAAGTTTGTTTGTCCGTTACCAAACGGAATTTTCAGGCTCCCATAATCGCCTTGGTAAGCCCCGCCACCAGGTCCATCGAATGTTAAATCGACTTCTATTTTCCAAATATCACCTACATTAGCGCTGTTACTTGAAATATTATATTCGTAGATGTAATAGCCGCCATAGTTCGCAGGTTCCAGGGTTGCACTCATTGTAGTGTCTACAGTAACGTTTTTAACGTCGGGAATTGGTAACAGGCCAACTGCATATACTCTCATTGATAAGAGCATGAAAAATACAATTCCAATAATTTTAAGTAGATTTTTCATCTTCATATCCTGCTTGTTTTATGGCTCTGGCCTAATCTTTCAAGTAATCCCATACTATCTTTTCAATTACCCCTTTGTTCGATATATAAACAGTGGCTTCATAACCTCCGAGGTGTTTACCTATAAAATAAGTAATACTATCGTTTCGGATTTTTTTATCTTTTACATTCAAGAGTGCAGTAAACTTTGAATAAGACATCCCGATTTTAATATTTTTATAAGCTTTATATTTAGGATTTTCTAAAGTGATAACCCTGATAGTCTCAACATTTTGAGGCTCATCACCACCTTCAGTTGAAGTTTCAATTATTAGGCCATCGAAATAGCGGATGGTATGATCTCTCATAAAAGGCTCTCGCCAATCTTCCTTTTTCAATTTTTCAATTTTTACAGGTTTTCCAAATGTCTCAAGCATGTATTTGACTCGCTCTTCTCCCTTGGCTTGGTAACCAGGATACTTGCCCACATATTTTAAAAAACCATTATTAACAAACTCAGCAATGGGTAATATTGTATTGTAGAAATATCCCTCGCTTTCTTCAGCTACTAGAATGATTGGCTGCAGCAGCACAATAAATGCCAAAATCATTTTGAGTGGAGCGTTAGTAACCTTTCTCATATTCTAACTGCATATACGTACATGAGTTACCCATGCAAATAATTCCACACTATCTTGGTAATAATCCCTTCGTTTGATACATAAATAGTGGCTCTAAGTCCTCCGATGTGTCTGCCTATAAAGTAAGCAATACTATCGTTTCTGATTTTTTTGTCTTTTACATTCATTAAAGCAGCGAATTTCGCAAACGGTATGCCAATGCTAATGCCTTTATAGACTTTATATTTAGGATTTTCTAACGTAATAACCTTGATAGTCTCAACATATTGAGGCCCTTCCTCACCTTCAGTTGAAGTTTCAATGATAACGCCATCAAAATAACGAATAGTATGTTCTCTGAAATAGCCACCCTCTCGCCAATCTTCCTTTTTCATTCTTTCAATTTTTTTTAGCTTTCCAAATGTCTCGAGCATGTATTTGACCCGCTCTTTTCCCATGGCTCGGTAGCCAGGGTACTTTCCTACGTAGCTCAAAAAACCTTTCCCTACGAACTCCTCAATAGGTAAATTAGAATTTTCAAAATAGCCTTCTCTTTCTGCTGCTATTAATATCATGGGTTGCAGTACTACTACTGAGACCAAAAACATTTTTAATAAGAAATTTAACATTCGAGAGCAATCAGCCAATCAAAAGTTGATAGGAAGTAAATCGAGAAGTGATACATCAAAATTGATGTGATACGTGTCTTTTTTCCCTTCGTCATCAGGAATATCAGGATCCGGTAGTCTGCCTTCGCACAACAGGGCACTGTTTACGATGGAATGAGGTAAACTACCAGTACCGTCTGTTCCATCTGGTAGTGGCAAGTAAAAATCTACTGCAAATCTTAAATCATAATTATCCTTGCAGGCGAGTCGGCCGCCTGCCTTTAATACAGGACGATTAATGTCAGCGTCCTTGCCGTTTCTGTGTGTACTATGACCGCCGATCTCATCCCAATCCCCGTCAATATCAAATAGCCCGCCTCGGGGAAGACTGATATCATTAATTGATAATTTTTTTGTTAAAAGTTCCGGATAAATAGTAGTATCCTGATTAGTTACAAGCTTCTGATAGAGTGTCGCTATTTTTCGTAAATAAAAGTTGGTTGCAGGTGTTCCCCAGAAAGATACAGAATCAGAATGTACAAGTTTTGAATCAGGGCCTCTTCCAATTACGTAGGGATCAGTTGCTGTCGGTGTTGGAAGTTCTTCTAATCCGTCTACTTCTAGCGAAACTCTGTAATATTCGTGAATATGACTGTACTTGATAAAATCTCTACTAAGCTGACAGCCCCAGCCTACTGGGACATAGAAAATTTTTTCTACTTCATAATAACCGGCAGATTCCTGAAGTGGGTGGTAAAAATAAGGGCCTCCTAGCGTATCGTTCCAGGGCGGATTGTTAGCTAAGAATTTGCTTTCAATGCGATTTGGTTCTTTGTCTTTATCAGTATTCCATGGATATGTTAAATGCTGAGTTTCTTCTGTGATTACACCCTGCTTAACCTTCCTAACCTTGAATGTTAAGTCGCGTTGTGCAGGTGAGTGGAAATGGCCTCCGTTTGTATTTTTGTCGCCATCAAATTGAGGGAGCCGCCTTATTTCAGCCGTGAAATTACAGGGCTGATATTGGCCATCATATGCGTTGTAACATATAACTAGGCCGCGAATATTTTTTACAGCTCCACCTCCCTCTGCAGAAATTTCTGGTGTAAAATTTAAGTATTTAACAGTGTATTCATAACCTGCTGGCCAGCGTGAATCAGGGAGATTGTGGGCAAATGCATTTGGCGCAATGCCTATTACCAGGTATAAAAAAAGCAGGTATTTAGATGCACTTGCGTAGACTGAATGATGCATTCGAACCTCCCTGTGATGAATCAAACTGAAAATTGAGTAATGTCTTCTTTTTAGTGCAAGTTGTTAACGAAGGAAGCGAATTAGCGTAACAAATATTCCCGCAGAATGTAGGTTTGATTGTCAAAAAAATAACCAACAATATCAGTTAGTTATCTTAGAAATGCATTGATTTTTTAAATATTAGTGAATTGAAGAGGGGATTTACGCTGTTATCCCGACCAGGATTTGTTTATTGGTCAGGTTTGATGCAGATTGAGTCGACTTTGCCATAAGGGGAGTGTACTTGCCTGTCCTGTCGGTCACAAATATAGAGTATGATAGTCTGGTCAGGGATTGGCAGGAGGCCGATTCTATTGCTTAAGCATACAACGATACATGGAGGTATCTATGACTAACACCAAGACCATTGCCAATTGGCCGGTGTCCGAACGTCCCCGGGAAAAACTCATCCAAAAAGGCCCCCAGGCTCTGTCCGACGCCGAATTATTGGCCATTTTCCTGCGCACCGGTTTGCCCGGTATCACGGCCCTTGATTTGGCCCGGAACCTCTTGGGGCAATTCGGCAGTTTGCGCACCTTGTTAAAGGCCGACCAGCAGGCTTTATGTGCCGAGCCCGGCTTGGGTGCGGCCAAGTATGCCCAGCTCCAGGCGGCGCTGGAAATCGGTCGCCGGGTATTGGCCGAGCAGGTGCACCAGGGCAGCGGCCTGAGTTCACCGGCGGATACCCGTCGTTATTTAATGTCTTGCCTGCGGGACCTGCCTGTGGAGGTATTTTGCTGCCTGTTTCTGGACAACCGGCACCGGGTACTGGCCTTTGAGGAGCTGTTTCGGGGCACCCTCAATGGGGCTGCCGTTTACCCGCGTGAGGTGGTGAAACGGGCCCTG
>QIEB01000605.1 GCA_003229495.1 Flammeovirgaceae bacterium | reverse complement strand
AGTGATAGTGTTTCTATTCTTCTTTATGTCGGTTACATTAGTATAAAAAAGACAAGGCTTAGGGGTCGACAGCGCCTATTCGATTTGAGTTAATTTACCTATATGAAAAAAGTGATTCTTGGAAATACCGGTGAATTGATATCCGAATTGTGTTTAGGAACTATGTACTTCGGGACCAAAGTTTCTCCAAGTGAATCCCATGCTCTTTTGGATCACTTTAATCAAGCCGGAGGCAATTTTATTGATACTGCCAATTGTTACGCTTTCTGGAGGGACAAAGGTGTAGGCGATGAGAGCGAAAATGTGATCGGTCAGTGGCTCAAAACCAAAAAGAGGGACAGCCTGGTTATCGCCACCAAATGCGGGGGGCGCCCCATCAATTACTTCGGAGACCTGGACACCGTTCAGTTGGAAGGGCTTTCTTATGATACCATAATCGAATCGGTTGAAAACAGTTTAATTCGACTTGATACAGACTACATTGACATCCTGTACGCCCATATCGATTTCATGGATTATCCTATTGAAGAAAGATTAATTGCTTTCACCAAGTTAAAAGAGCAGGGAAAAATAAGATTTGCCGGTATTAGCAATACGGAGTCATGGAGAGTTGAACAAAGTCAAAATTTAAGCAAAATACATGACTATATCACTTACTCCTGCGTACAGCAAAAGTTCTCATATCTTCGTCCCAAAAGATCGGCCGATCTATGGGTTCAGAAATTGCTCAATGATGAAATGATCCATTATGCTGAAGATGACAATTACATTACTTTGTTAGCGTATTCCACCTTACTCTCCGGACTGTTTTCCAGACCCGGAGAAGAATTGCCGGAAGATTATCATACCACCGACAATATGCAGAGAATGGCTTTGTTAAAGTCTTTGGCAGAAGCAAAAGGATGCACTTTGAATCAGCTGGTACTATCTTGGATCATGCACCAAAAAGCCAAAGTCATCCCCATCATCGCTGGCAGTAAAGTGGAACAAATTGAAGAAAGTATGGGTGCTGCCGGAGTGAAGTTGAATGAGCATGAGATAATGCTAATGAATAAGGCGGGGGAATGAGAAGGACGAAGGTGTTAGGGACGAAGGAGCTATTGACAAATGTGATATGGATCAATAATCGTTAATCTATGGTTCTATATTTCCTTGTGCTGCTTGCTGTGCCGCTATCATCTCTTCTTCTGAAAGCCATCCTCCTCCAAGCGCTTTGTACAATTTTACGTACCCATTAAATAATTGCTGGGTGGTTTCTGACAAACTTAATTGAGCTTCAAAAGATTGCCGTTGACTTTCAATGAGCTCCAAATAGCTGGTAACTCCTCTTTCGTAGCGCTCAGTGGACAAGTACTCCGCGTTCCGTGCAGCTGCCGTATGATCAAGCCGGGCTTGCAATTCCTGTTTAAGTGTGGATATTTCCACCAGAGCATCTTCTACCTCCTGAAATGCAGTGATTACAATAAATTCGTATGCATACAGTGCCTGTTCAGTTAGTTTCCTTTCCACCTCAACCCGTTTTTTATTCTTTCCAAATTCAAATAAGGGTCCCAACAAACTACCTCCAATACTGAAAGAAAGTCCATTATCCGTTATTTCAGAGATGTCATTACTAGCTGCACCTAACAAACCGGTCAGGCTTATTGCTGGAAATCTCTGGGCCACAGCTACTCCTATACGAGCATTTTGAGCGTGCAAAAAACTTTCTGCCTGAAGAATGTCAGGTCTTCTGGCCATCAACATGGAGGGAATGCCTACTGGAATATCAGGTGCCTGCGTCTGATCTACCAGGTCCAATCCAATTGGTAATGGGCCAGGATTTCTTCCCAGTAAAATACTCAGGGCGTTCTCTGTCTGGGCTATTTGTCTTTGAAAAAATGGGATTGCAGCAGCGGCAATAGCTCTTTGAATCTGTGCCTGATTCAGATCAATTTCGGCAACAATTCCCTCATCAAATCTGGCCTGGACTATATCCAAAGATTCTTGCCTTAGCTCAAGGGTTTTTCTGGTAATATCTTCTCTCCATCGGAAATCCAGTAGCTGATAATATGTACCAGTTATAAAGGATATTAAGGCTATTTGAACCGATAGCCTGCCGTATTCACTGGCCAGTAGTTCTTCCCTGGCGGCCTCATTAGCTCTTCGAAACTTACCCCAAAAATCTATTTCCCAACTCAAGGTACCAAACCCTGTAAATATATTAGAGGGATTGCTAAGTGGAGTTCCCAGAATTACATCACCTCTTGAGGCCCCTATAGAATAACCAAACGAAGGCCAAACGTCTGCTTTGGTGCCACCTAATATTGCCCTGGCTTGCTCCACTCTGCTAGAGGCAATTAATACGTCCTTGTTCTCAGCCAATCCGATTTGTATCAGGGTATCAATGACAGGGTCCTGAAACAGCTCCCACCATTTGATGTTTAAAACGGAATCGGTCATGGCCAACTGAAGGCTGTCGTACCGGTAAACTGCTGTGGAATCTATTTCAGTCCTGGAAGCATTGAAATTAGGTCCAACCATACAAGCCTGGAACCACACAAATGAACTTAGAAGGGCTATGAATGAAAGTCGATTATTTACCTTTAACCTCATCATGACTCATTGTCGTTTTCAGCAGCATCTCTCAATTCCCTCTTTTTCTCATAGCCGGCAATTTTACCTATCAGAACAAACAGCATAGGGTACATAAAAATGCCCAGTAGAGTAGCTATTCCCATACCGCCCAGTAATGCCATCCCCATAACTTTTCTGGCTTCTGCCCCGGAACCGCTGGCTACTACTAAGGGGAAAACACCCAAAATAAAGGAGAAAGCAGTCATTAAAATAGGCCTAAATCTTGATCTGGCGGCAGTAATAGCTGCCTCAAAAAGACTTAGGCCTTTTTGAAATTCATCGTTGGCGAATTCAACTATCAAAATGGCATTTTTAGCGGCCATTCCAATCAGCATCACGAATGAAACCTGAGCGAAGATGTTATTTTCAAAAGTGGGGCTAAACAGCCGAGCTGCCCACAGAAAGACTAATGCTCCGAAAATTGCAAAGGGAGTGCCCAGCAATATTGAAAATGGCAGCGACCAACTTTCATATTGGGCTGCCAGGATCAGGAATACAAACAGCAACGAGAAAGATAGTATGATACCCAATGAACCTGAAGCCTTTTTTTCCTGAAAAGACATAGCACTCCAACTGTAACTCATGTCGGGAGGTAGTGTTTCCGCGGCAACTTCTTCCAATGCAGCCATCGCCTGCGCCGAGGTATATCCGGGAGCTGGCGCACCGGTTACTTCTACTGACCTGTACAAGTTAAATCTATTGGTGTAATCCGGACCGGCGATGGGAGTAACAGTGGCAATAGTAGCCAAGGGCACCATATTTCCTTGATTGTTTTTAATAAAAAAGTTATTGATCTGACTTTCATCAACCCTGTATTCCGGTTCTGCCTGTACGTAAGTTTTATAAAGGCGTCCAAAACGGGTAAAATCATTGACATAGGCACCACCCATGAAAGCACCTATAGTGGTATATACGTCATTTAGGGATACTCCCAGTTTGAGCGCCTTAGTTTTATCAATGTCCATAAATCGTTGTGGTACATTCGCCTGAAAAGTGGTAAAAGCCCTGCCAATTTCTTCTCGTTGATTGGCCCCCTGAATGAACTTTATGGTATTTTCAGCAAGATATTGGGGAGTATTTCCGAAACGGTCCTGTATCATGATACTGAACCCAGAGCCATTGCCCAATCCTGGAATTGCAGGTGGTCCGAAAGCAAATGCCTGTGCTCCTTTAATTTTAGATGCCAATTCTATATTGAGTTTTTGAACTACCTCTGTGGCTGTTAAATCTCTTTCATCCCAATTCACCAGAGTGACAAACATAAACCCGTTATTTGACACCATAGATCCGGCCAGCATGCTGTAACCCGTAGCGTTAGTAACATATTTCACTTCAGGATAATCCAGTAGAATATCTTCAATTTCCATGCTTACAACATTCGACCTTTGGATGGAAGCAGCGTTGGGCAGTTGCATATTTACAAAGAAATACCCCATATCTTCTTCAGGGATAAATCCGCCAGGAACCAATTTTCCGAAAATCCCCGCACCAATGGTCATCAGGATTATAAAAATGGCTCCACGCTTTGTTTTGCGGGCTACTACATTGGTAAAGCTCATATAAGACTCTGTAGTGCGGTCCATTCCCTTATTGAACTTACCAAAGAACCACCCTAGGGGTCCTCCATAAGGTTCTGGTTTCTTGAGCAGTATGGAACAAAGGGCCGGGCTCAATGTTAAAGCGTTGACAGATGACACGATCACAGATACCACAATTGTCATGGCAAATTGCTGGTATAAAAGACCTGTTATCCCAGCCATCCCCGCCACAGGTATAAAAACTGCAATTAATACCAATGTGGTGGCAATCACCGGAGCGGTGACTTTATTCATGGCATCAAGAGTCGCCTCTTTGCCTGTCATTCCCTTAGCGATATTCACTTGAACAGCCTCAACCACCACAATGGCATCATCCACCACGATCCCAATGGCCAAAACCAGACCCAGTAAAGAAAGAACATTGATGGTAAATCCCATCATGGGAAAAAACATAAAAGCGCCGATTAAAGAAACTGGGATGGCCAGTGTGGGAATCAGGGTAGCTCTCCAATCCTGGATGAAAATGAAAACCACTAATATTACCAGTATTAAAGCTATGATCAGGGTAATGATAATATCTCTGATCCCTGCAGTTATGGGCAAGGTAGTATCCATGGATACGTCGTACTTAATGCTTTCTGGAAAATTCAACGCTAGCTGGTCCATTTCGGTTATGACTGTCTGGGCCAACTCTACCGCATTTGAACCTGGCGCTTGGTAAAGGGCAATTATGGAGCAGGTTTCTTTGTTAAGCCTGGGGATCATACTATAGGTCTCCACACCCAGGTTTACCGTGGCAATGTCTCCTATTTTTACCTGGGATCCATCAGGATGTGTTCTTATGACAATTTCTTCAAAAGCCTCTGCAGAATTGAATCGTTCCGGTAGCCTTACCGTATAAGTAAATTCTGTTCCTGGTGGAGCCGGTTCTGCGCCGAACTTTCCGCCCGGCACAATGACATTCTGCTCATTGATGGCCCCTAATATTTCAGGAACTGTAATGCCCAATTTGGATAAGAGGTCGGGTTTTACCCAAATTCGCATTGAATAATCCGATGCCCCCAATACATCTACCCTTCCAATGCCTTTTACCCTGGACAATTGGTCTTTGATATTGATCAAAGCATAATTGCCCAGGAAATCCTGATCATATCTTCCGTCGGCGGTGAGGGCAATGATCATCAAAATATTGGGCAGTGATTTTTGGGTAGTCACGCCAAACTTGGTCACTTCCTGGGGAAGCTTTGCAGAAGCTGCTGAAACCCTGTTCTGGGTCAGTACCGTGTTCATGTCCGGGTCGGTTCCTACATCAAATGAAACATCAATCAACATGGTGCCATCATTAGAATTAGTGGATTTCATGTAGATCATGTTGTCTACTCCATTAATTTGCTGTTCAAGAGGAGTAGCTACAGATTCCTCCACACTAATGGCATTGGCCCCGGTGTAAGTCCCCCTCACCTGGACCACAGGGGGCGTGAGATTAGGATATTGTTCAATGGGCAGGTCGATTACCGAAACAGCACCCACTATTACGATCACAATGGCAATAACCATTGCCACAATAGGGCGGTGTACAAAGAAATTTCCTGATTGATCCGCCATGTGCTAACCCTGCTCTTTAGTTGGACTTTTATACTCAGTAAGTACAGGGTTAATTTCCATGCCTGAAGCTACTTTTTGTAGTCCATCGACTACGATCATATCATTGGGGTTCAATCCTTCCTGTATCAGCCACAAATCATCTAATTTGGTAGTCGGGGTAACCTGCCGCTGTTTTACAATGTTGTCACTATCTACGGTATACACTGAATACTGACCCTGTAACTCCATGATACTTCTTTGCGGGACCAGAAGGGCATCATCTGCAGTTTCGAACTCAAC
>QIEB01000327.1 GCA_003229495.1 Flammeovirgaceae bacterium | reverse complement strand
AAACCTAATGATAACGGGTGCACTGGTATTATATTTAGATAAAGCTTAATGACACGCCAATGTTAAGTAGTTTAAGAACAATGTGGTTGACCTTTCTTCATCTGTTCCAAAAGAACGTCACCATTGAATATCCTGATGAAAAGGTAGAGCTGCCACCGAGATACCGGGGCAGAATCGTATTGACCAGGGACCCCGATGGACAAGAACGTTGTGTAGGCTGCTATTTGTGTGCCGTTGCCTGTCCGGTTGATTGCATATCCTTACAGGCTACTGAGGACGAACATGGTAGAAGGTATCCTGAGTTTTTCAGGATCAATTTTTCCCGATGTATTTTCTGTGGTTATTGTGAAGAGGCTTGTCCAACCTACGCCATTCAATTGATCCCTGACGTGGAGATGGCCGAGTATGATAGGCAGTACATGGTGTACGAGAAGGAAGACCTTACCATAGATGGTGAAGGAAAATATCATGGATATAATTTTTACCGGGAAGCTGGATTAGCCATAAAAGGTAAAGAGAAAGGCGAAGGTGAGAATGAGAATGCTCCCGTAGATATAAAAAGCTTAATTCCATAAAATGATTGTGGCATTCTATATAGCCTCTGCAATAGCAGTTTTCTCCACCATAATGGTGATTACCCGTTATAATGCAGTTCACGCGCTTATTTACCTGGTAGTATCATTATTATCTATTGCCGTACTTTTCTATTTGTTGGGGGCCCCGTTCGCAGCCGCATTGGAAGTGATTATCTATGCCGGAGCAATTATGGTACTCTTCATATTTGTGGTAATGATGCTACACCTTGGTGAAAAATCCGTCAAACAAGAGCAGCAGTGGTTAAAGTTATCAATGTGGACCGGTCCGGGCTTGCTGGCATTTGTTCTCCTGATTGAAATGATTTACTTGATTTCCCTCCAAAGCCTGGAAGACGGGGGGGGAATGGTAGTGGATGCCAAACAAGTGGGCATCGCGCTATATGGACCTTATATGATAGCGGTAGAATTGGCGGCCATATTGTTGTTGGCAGGTATTGTAGGCGCCTATTATTTAGGGAAAGAAAAGACTACAGTTTTACACCGGTTCTTAAAACAGCAGGAAAATGGTTGAGATCCCATTGACACATAGTATTGTTCTGGCAGCGGTTCTCTTTCTGCTGGGTTTGGTGGGACTACTAACCAGAAGGAACATTTTGTTTATGCTGATGTCGGTAGAGATCATGCTTAATGCTGCAGGTCTGGTATTCATTGTTGGTTCATCCCGATGGGCGCAAGCAGATGGTCAGGTGATGTATATTTTTATCCTGTCTATGGCCTCAGCAGAAGTTGCGGTGGGGCTGGCACTGATTGTACAGTTTTATAAGAAATTTAATACACTTGATACTGATGCTGCAAGTAAGTTGAAAGGATGAATATGGCAGATTTATTATGGATCATCGTCGCAATGCCCTTTACCATATTTTTGGTACTGGCATTTCTAGGGAAAAAACTCTCTGCCAACCTGACTGCCATTATAGCTATTTCCGGCACAGGGACCTCAGCTTTACTGACGATTTTATTGGGCTGGTCTTTCCTGGGCTCCCCACCTGAAAATTACAGCCTCAGCTCGCACCTTTGGGAATGGATGAATGCCGGAGGATTAATTACCTCAATGTCTCTCCGTCTAGATGCCCTTTCTTTGGTTTTTATCTTTGTGATAACCTTTGTCGGATTCCTCATTCTGGTTTACTCTACAGAGTTCATGAGGAATGAAGAGGGATATGCCCGTTTCTTCGCTTACATGAACCTTTTCATTGGCTCCATGCTGATATTAGTATTGGCGGACAACCTCCTTTTACTCTACCTGGGTTGGGAGGGAGTAGGTCTTTGCAGTTACTTGTTGATCGGTTTTTGGTATAAAGACCCCGCGAATGGTTATGCGGCCCGAAAGGCCTTCATTATGACCCGAATAGGAGACACCGCATTGATCATTGGACTGTTCTTGCTTTTTACAGAATTTGGTACCTTGAATATTGCAGATATTTTATCGGCTGCTCCTGAGAAATGGGCTTCCGGTGATCCAACTGCCAGGTTGGCGGCTTTTCTGTTATTGGGAGGGGCAGTTGGTAAATCAGCACAGCTGCCTTTACAGACCTGGCTGCCTGATGCCATGGCCGGTCCTTCTCCAGTAAGTGCACTGATTCATGCAGCAACTATGGTGACTGCAGGAGTCTATTTAATAGCACGGACCCATACAATATTTGAACTTGCTCCTTTAGCTCAGAATGCCGTAGCCATTATTGGGGCAACAACTTTACTGCTGGCTGGTTTTAGTGCCTTGACACAAAGGGACATCAAAAGAGTCCTCGCCTATTCTACCATGAGTCAAATTGGCTATATGTTTCTAGCCCTTGGCGTAGGCGCGTGGTCTGCAGCTGTTTTTCACTTCATGATCCATGCCTTCTTTAAAGCTCTATTGTTCCTTGGAGCTGGTGCCATTATCATGGTTCTTCATCACGAACACAATATGTTTAAAATGGGTGGATTATATAAAAAACTGCCTGTGATTTTTTGGACTTTTCTCATTGCATCAGCATCATTAGCAGCACTGCCGGTGATATCAGCTGGCTTTTATAGCAAGGATTTGATTCTTTGGGAAACATTTGCCAGCGCTTCCGGAGGGACTCAACTTTGGTTTCTGGGATATATTGGAGCCTTTATCACCGCATTATATACCGCGCGAATGGTATTTGTAACATTTTTTGGTAAAACTAAGATAGAGCCCACGCAGCGGCCCGGATTGCGTATCACACTGCCTTTGGTAGTCCTTGCATTGTTTTCGTTTGCCGGTGGATTCATTGAGTTGCCGCACACTCTGGGGCATGTACAAGTATTTTCAGGTCTTATGCAGCATGCATTACCCCATCTGGAAATAAGGGATGTTGCTGAAAGCAGCGAGTTAGTACTACAGATCATCACCGGTTTGACCAGCCTGATAGCAGTAGGAGCGGCCTATGTGTTATATATCCGAAGAAGAAGTTGGACTGATAGTATAAGAAATTCTACTCTGGTAATTCAAATACATCGTTTTTGGAACTTAGGCTGGGGTTTTGATACTGCTTATGACACCTTGTTGGTAAAGCCAATTGTGTACCTGTCCCGAATCAATAAGAATGATGTTGTGGATCTGATTTCCCTAGGCCTTTCAAAGGCTATGGTCTATTTCAATAAACTATTGGTCTACACTCAAAATGGGAAAATACGTTGGTACATGGCTACCATTGCCCTTGGGGCTATATTGACCTTAACTATTTCAATTTTGCTATGATTCTGGCTGGACTCATATTTACATTGCTCATTGGCGGACTATTTGCCGGCCTGCTGGAACGTAGGTTTAAAGGAATTGCAAAATGGATAAGTCTGCTGGCATTGCTGTTTAATATGGGCCAGCTTATTCGGATTTGGCTTGGTTACTCTAGAAACTTCCTTATCGGTACTAATGAAAAAATGTACCTGGTGCTAAGAAAACCCTGGATACCAGAGTTTGGCATTGAGTTTCACCTGGAACTTGATGGTCTTGGTCTGGTTATGGTTATGTTGACTGGTTTTCTAGGCTTACTTTCTCTGTTGGTTTCCTGGAATCATGTTTCCAAAAAGGTAGGCTTTTACTATTTTAATCTTCTATGGACCTTGGCTGGTATAATGGGAGTTTTCCTGGCCTTTGACCTTTTCTTGTTTTATCTGTTTTGGGAGGTCATGTTGGTTCCTATGTATTTTTTAATAAGTATTTGGGGCCATAGCAACAGAACCTATGCTGCTTACAAGTTCTTTATTTTTACACAGCTTGGTGGCTTACTGATGTTACTTTCCCTTTTGGGATTGTATTTCATACAAGGGTCTGAGAGTGGTGTATATACATTTGACTATTGGAAATTGTTGGAAACCTCTATAGGCCCTGCCCAGTCTTCCTGGTTGATGTTTGGTTTTATCATTGCTTTTTTTATTAAACTGCCAGTTCTGCCTTTTCACAATTGGTTGCCCGACGCACACGCGGAGGCGCCTACCGCCGGCAGTGTGATCCTGGCGGGGTTATTATTGAAGACAGGAGCTTATGGACTGCTTCGATTTGTCATACCGTTTTTTCCTGAAGCAGCCCAATCATTCGCGTTACCTGCCATGATCCTGGGAGTTTGTGGAATTTTGTATGGAGCTAAGTTGGCATTCGCCCAAACAGATATCAAGAGGTTGGTGGCTTATACCAGTGTATCGCACATGGGATTTGTGGTGATCGGCATATTTGCTTTCAATACACTGGCCATGCAAGGAGTAATTATGCAGTTGGTTGCTCATGGCCTAAGTACTGGCGCTCTGTTTATTTTGGCCGGAATACTTTATGAGAGGACGGGAACCAGGGACCTGGAAAAACTTGGCGGGCTATGGGCCAGCGTACCCAGGATGGGCACCGCAGGTTTAATTCTTGTTTTGGCTTCGTTGGGATTGCCGGGGTTAGTAAATTTTGTAGCAGAGTTTATGATACTTGCGGGAACTTTTACCGCCTCAAAGCTGATAGCTGCTATTGCAGCTCTCGGTCTGGTTGGGGCTGCAATCTATTCACTACGGATCATGCAGAAAGTATTTTATGGGACAGAAAAATCAAAGACTTCAATCAGTGACCTCACCTTCATGGAGACCATCATTATTGCTGCTGTTGTATTCCTTCTGTTGTTCCTGGGGTTGTATCCAAGTCCGATAACTAAAACGGTGGCTCCATCCGTTCAGGAGATTATTTCAAATACTGAAAAAGTAAAGATCGGTGAAGTTCATCAAATATTATATGAAGAAATAACGCTAGAGGCTGCAAATGGAGATCATTGATTTTACCTACCTGACACCTCTTATAATACTCGCCTGTGCACCGGTGGTGTCGCTGATAGCTATTTCCGTTTACAGGAACCATCTAATGACTTTCTCATTAGCAGTGGTTTCCATAACAATTTTCCTTGCTTGTATCATTCAGCAGGGGTCCCACCTTCCTGAAGCCCATAATGTGGCTGAGCTATTGATGATTGATAGCTTTTCACTGTTCTACCTGGTACTATTGGGTGGCGCCGGATTAGTTATCCTTTTCATTTCCTACCCTTACTTGTCCCAACACACCGAGGTCAGGGAGGAATATTATGTAATGTTTCAAACAGCCTTATTTGGTGCATCGGTGCTAGTGACCAGTGTACATTTCGCCTCTCTTTTTTTGGGATTGGAAATTCTCACAATCAGTCTATACTCCTTGATCGCCTATACCCGAACCTGGGAAAGATCTATAGAGGGTAGTCTGAAGTATCTTATTTTAGCTGCTGCTTCTTCAGCTTTCCTGCTGTTTGGAATGGCGTTAATCTACATCGAAACAGGAACACTGGTATTCTCAAAGTTGGGGCAGGCATTCCAGAGCATAGGATCACTATCTACTGCCGGTATGGCAATGATGCTGGTAGGCATTGGTTTTAAGCTGGCTTTAGTACCATTTCATACCTGGACTCCCGACATATATCAGGGAGCTCCGGCACCGGTCAGCGCTCTTATTGCTTCCATCTCCAAGGGCAGTATGGTGGCGGTTTTAATGCGTTTTTTATACGCTACAGCGGGATTAGAGATTGATTGGTTGGTTTGGACGTTGAGCTTGATGGCCGTTGCCTCCATGTTGGTTGGAAGTCTTCTTGCGTTGCGTCAGGATAATGTTAAAAGGCTTCTTGCTTATTCAAGTATTGCACACCTTGGTTATATTCTCATGGCCATAATAGCAGGATCGGACCTTTCCCTGGAATCGGTAACATTTTATCTGGTGGCCTACTTTATTTCTATTATTGGGGCATTTGGAACACTGGCTATATTTGCTTCATCGGATGGGGAAATAGACAAAATTGAAGATCTTCGTGGGATGTTTTGGACACGACCTGTACTCTCCATTATATTCAGCATTATGTTTTTCTCTCTGGTGGGTATTCCACTTACCGCAGGTTTCATGGGAAAATTCTACGTATTGTGGGCTGCTATCAATGAGGGATTATGGTTA
>QIEB01000138.1 GCA_003229495.1 Flammeovirgaceae bacterium | reverse complement strand
TGGTCATGACATTGGGCGCATCCCACGGTGAGGCCCAGAAAGGAGGTAGAGAAGGTATTAACACGGTCCAGTACGTATTCCACTCTGTATTCCTCATCAACCACGCCTACCTCCTGGGTGATCTTATGGTTTCGATTAAAGGCAGTGGCCAATTTTTGCTGGTAGCTGGCCTCCGGAAAAAGATCTCCTGCCAGTTGCCAGCTAACAAACTGATCATAGGGCATATTTTGGTTAAAAGCCATGATGACCCAGTCACGCCATGGCCATTGACTTCGTTCAAGATCATCCTGATAGCCATGAGAATCAGCATAACGGGCCAGATCAAGCCATTCCAGGGTCATGCGTTCGCCATAACTTTGGTTTGAAAGCAAGCCATCCACTACTTTTTCATAAGCATCAGCGGTGGTGTCAGCCAAAAAAGCATCGATCTCTTCCAGACTGGGAGGTATTCCCCGAATATCGAAAGAAAGCCGACGAATCAGTTTTTCTTTAGATGCCTCCGGCGATGGTTCCAGTTTTTCGCTGTCAAGTCTGCTAAGTATGAATCGGTCGATTGGGTTGTGCAGCCAGTCAGGGTCTGAAACCTTTGGTAACTCCGTTTCTATTGGAGAGATAAAAGCCCAATGTGGCTTCCATTCTGCTCCCTGATCAATCCACCGTTTGAGAATTTCAATCTCACGGTCAGACAAGCTGAGATTAGATTCAGGAGGCGGCATCTGAAAATCTGGATCAACGCTGGAGATACGCCTGACCAGCTGACTTTTTTTCAAATTGCCCGGAACAATGGCAAATGTTTCTTTTGCACTGTCTAACATAGCAAATGCAGCTTCCTGCAGATCAAACCTTAATCCTGCTTTGCGGGCTTTTTCATCAGGCCCATGGCATTTGTAGCAGCGGTCTGAAAGAATCGGCCGCACGTGAAAGTTAAAATCGATCTTTTCGGGAAGTTCCTGATTGGCCGCTTGCTGCTCATTGGATAAGGAAGATTGACAAGCCGGCAAGATCAATATCAATGCCATCAATAATACCGTTCCGGTTACTTTTAACATCATTTTCATCAAACAACTCCCAGTAGAATCTAAACTATCAGCATTGACTCATCGAAAAGCAGTTCCATCAGTTTATCCCTCTTTAGCAAATATAAATATTTGTTTTTATCAATGCACGAATTCCTGGCATGAGCAATAAATGCAACTTAAGCGGCAACCTTTGCAACGTAGCTGGTAGCAGGAGACCACTAAAATATATATTTTGATGAGGATATGTCATAAGTCAAAATACTCAAGTCTCGAGCAATTGGAAGCCAGTCAATAATTGCCTAACTTATTTGTATAGCTATGGGAGCTTTACAGTTCATACTGCTATTAATTTTAAGCTTAGCTCACACAAGTTTCGCCCAGCACAATCTGTACTTTAAATATCTCACCACCGAACAGGGCCTTCCCAGCAATACTACAAGCGCTATCGCCCAAGACCACCAGAGTTTTATGTGGATTGGCAGTTGGGGAGAAGGAATAAGCAGATATGATGGTTATAACTTCAAAGTTTACGAAAGCTTGCCGGATGATACTACTACCTTGAGTCATAATTCGATTAATGCAGTATATGAAGATTCGAACCACAACCTTTGGGTAGGCACCTGGAATGGATTGAATCTTTACAATAGAAAATTAGATAATTTCACCCGATTCCTCACCTCAGCCAATGATACTGAGAAGAAGTTTAATTCAATTTTAGAAGATTCTAATAACAGGTTGTGGGCCGGTGGCCGAGGTCTATATCAGTTTCAAAAAAAAGACTCTACATTTCGGTCCTATGTACATTCTATTAATGACTTTTCATCATTAAGTGATGGTCAAGTTAATGCAATAGTTGAAGATCTGCAACAGTCTTTATGGGTAGCCACCAGAGGCGGACTGAATCAATACAACGAATTAACTGATGACTTTACTAGATATCCGATTCCAGCGGAAATCACAAGTGGTATAAGCTCTTTTTGTATTGATCATTTAGGTCGATTTTGGGTTGGCACTTGGCGTAACGGTTTATGGTTATTCAACCCAGCAGATGCTGTTTACATCAATTACTATAAGCAGGTTGCCATCAACGGAGACTATAATGAGTTTATAACCTCCATTAAAAAGGTGTTTCAGGATGCTAAAAACAATATTTGGATCACTACCGATGGTTCCGGTTTATGCTATTTAAATCCAGAATCGCGACAAATGTACGTACATATGTATGATCCATTTCTAAATGGTGCCATATCTGACAATAACCTGATTAGTATTTATCAGGATCGACAAGAAAATCTGTGGATTGGCAGCTATAATAGTGGGATTAGTGTTTTTGACTCAAATCATTCCAACTTTAAACGATATTTTCACAATCCTTCCGACCCAAAGAGCCTCAGCAGTAATTTAGTTAATGGAGTGTATGAAGATGATCAGGGTGATCTTTGGATTAGTACTGACGGAGGCGGTATAAATCAATTAAGACTGGATGAGAATAGCATTGCAACATCGAACACCATTCTTCGATATGACAAGAATGACCCTAACAGCCTACTACCTAGTGATAAAACTTATGCATTAATGCAGGATAGCGATGGGTGGATGTGGGTAAAAACCTGGGGTGGGCCCGCAAAATTCAATCCAAAATCCGGAGACTTTGTTCATCCAGAAAAAGGCTTAGTTCATGAGGACAGAGACGGAAATTATTGGCTAGTTGGTGATGGTGGTCTATTCTTCTATAATACAAACACCAATGAATCGGTTCACTATCCCAATCATGATGTTTGGGACATTTTAGAGGATCAAAATGGCAATATCTGGATAGCAGACTTATCGGAAGGTCTGAAGTTTGTAGAACAAAAAGATCAAATCGTGATCACAGTAATACCCGGTATGGTAAAGTCCGTGGTGGAAGATGAGAAGGGTATTCTATGGTTGGCCACCCTCAAAGACGGACTGGTTAAATACGAACCTGAATCAAAGCAAATCACCAAACTCAACCGGGAGAATGGATTCCTCACTGATGATTGTCGTGGTGGCTTGCTGATAGATAATATAGGGTTTATCTGGATTGGCTCTAATGAGGGAATCATCAGGTTCGATCCGCGAACTGAAACCATGATCAATTTTGGTTTGCTGGAAGAAAACCTGAAACATTATATCAAACCGCTGGCCCAAACTTCTGACGGTCTTATTTATCTGGGTGGTTCTAAAGGCATCATTGCTTTTGACCCTGAAAATATAAAAGATCCTCCTGCACCTCCAGCTGCTATATTCACAAATTTCCAACTGTTTAATAAAGAAGTACCAATTGGAGAAAAATCAGTATTAAAGTCGAACATCTCAGAAACTCAAGAAATTGTACTGGATTATAAACAAGATGTTTTCACCATTGAATACACTTCGTTGAGTTTTAAACCCACTCAGACCCTTTATGCTTACAAAATGGAGGGTTATGATGATGAGTGGAGAGAAGTTAGCACGCTTCGAACTGCTACTTACACCAATCTCGACGCCGGCACTTATGATTTTAAGGTCAGGGCCGGCAATCAAAACGGGGTTTGGAATGAACAGGAATCGACACTTTCGATCACAATCCTTCCCCCACCCTGGAAAACCTGGTGGGCGTACACCATGTATTCCTTGCTGGTTATTGGCCTATTATTCATCTGGAGAAATAACCTGGTCAGAAGAGAACGGTTGAAAAACAAAATGCAATTAGAGCACCTGGAACTGGAAAAGGTCAAAGAGATGGACCAGATGAAAACTCAATTCTTTGCCAACATATCACATGAGTTCCGAACACCGCTTACACTTATTTTAGGTCCCCTGAAACAAATGTATGAGGGCACATTTAAGGGAGACGCTCATGCCATAATTGCGGTAATGATTCGAAACAGTAAACGGCTGATGAATCTTATCAATCAATTGTTAGACTTCAGTAAACTGGAAGCCGGAGCGGTAACATTACAAGCCTGTGAAGATGATATCGTAAAATTTACCCGCACCTTGTTCTCGGCATTTGAATCAACCGCACAAATCCGCAATATAAATTATGTATTTCAAAGTAACCTAAGCTCGATACTTACATATTATGATCACGATAAGCTGGAAAAAGTGATCATCAACCTGCTGAGCAATGCCTTCAAATTTACCAAGGATGAAGGGTCCATTTATTTGAAGATGAATTCTAAGGTAATTAATCCCTCTGTAGATAAAGGTGAAGGGGTGCTGGAAATAAGATTTGAAGATTCTGGAAGCGGTATCCCTGCGGATAAACTGCCGCATATTTTTGACCGGTTTTATCAGGCAGACCCCTCTTCCACCCGACAACAAGAAGGCACTGGAATTGGATTGGCCCTGGCCAAGGAATTGGTTGAACTACATTACGGCTCACTAACCGCCCAAAGTAAAGTTGGCGAGGGCACTACCTTTACAGTGCATCTTCCATTAGGCAAATCTCATTTGAATGATCAGGAAACAGTGGTCCGAAAAGGGTATGAATCCATAGATACCACAGCCTTGGAGGCTTTGCCTGAAAGTTTGTCCATTCCCACCAATGAAAAATATACAAACGGGGGTTTGCCTCTTTTGCTGGTTATTGATGACAATGAAGATATGCGCATGTATCTAAGAGAGGTTATGTCCGGGATCTACCAATTGGCAGAAGCCACCAATGGCTTGAAGGGTTGGGAATATGCTATTGAACACATCCCTGAGCTGATCATAAGTGATGTCATGATGCCTGAAATGGACGGACATGAGTTATGCCAGAAGTTGAAGACCGATGTACGTACCAGTCACATACCCGTGGTGCTGTTGACCGCCCGTGCGGGAGAAGAGGCTAAAGTAGAAGGCCTGGAAACTGGAGCAGACGACTATATCACTAAACCATTTAGTCCGGTAGAACTGAAAGCAAGGGTTCAAAACTTAATTGAACTGCGCAGAAAACTAAGAGAACAATTCGGCCGAGATCTCTCAATATTCCCTAAAGGAACAACCATTACCTCCATGGATGAAAGATTTATGGAGCGAGCGCTCAAAATATTGGAAATTCATCGATCGGATGCTGACTATTCTGTAGAAGAATACGCGAAGGAAATAGGAATGAGCCGGTCACAGTTGCACCGAAAATTCAAGGCACTCACCAGCCAAACTGCCAGTGAATTTATACGGTGCTACCGAATTAAATATGCCCGACAATTGATACAGAAAGAATTTGGCAACATGGCGCAGATAGCCTATGAATGCGGCTTTAACAATCCCTCCTATTTTGCGGAGTGCTTTAGGAAACAATTTGGAGTAGTTCCTTCCGAGTTTGCGAAGTTAAGTGAAGATTTGAAGGACTGAATGAGTGCTTTCTTTGGTTATGGGTATGATTTCAAAATTAAATTCATAATTCATACCTTATCATCCATAACTACCAGAGCTTTGCGCGCTTTATTTTATTCAATCGGTACCAGGGGGGACGCTGAACCATTTTTGGCCCTTGCGGAGATCCTGAAAAATGCAGGGTGGGAAGTTGTCTGCGTCTTTCCCGAACAGTTCCGGACTATGGTTGAGGAACTTGGGATTACCTTCTACGGGTTCGACAAACGATTTTTGGAGCTACTGGAAGGGGATACCGGTAAGATAATCATGGGAGGGTCCGGTAGTTTCGGGGAAAAAATAAAAGCCTTGATAAACCTGACCCGATCCAGTTGGAAATTGCAGGATCAAATTTTGTACACCCAAAAAAAGATTATTGATGACTACCTACCTGACAAGATCTTTTATCATCCCAAGTGTGTTTATCCGGTGCTATGGGAAATAGTAAACCCTGGTTCAACCATAATGGTTAGCCCCCTTCCCTGCATAGTCCATAAAGTAAAAGAGTTAACAACCATGGGCTTGAAAGGCAACGGAAACTATGGTCCATTTCTTAACAGTCTCAGTTATTGGGTAGCAAATTGGATAAGGGCCAGGGTGTTTTTTCTAATGAGTGGGAAATATAGAAAGGATTTGAGCCCGGTAAAGATCACCGCAAGCGA
>QIEB01000029.1 GCA_003229495.1 Flammeovirgaceae bacterium | reverse complement strand
CAGTCTATTTATATCAATGAAATCAATACCATACCAGGATTTACCGATTCAAGTATGTTTCCTTCTTTATGGGCCCAACACGGAATATCATATAGCGATTTGATAACAAAAATCATACATTTAGCGTTGGAAAGGTTTGAGTCCAAAAAACAACTTAATAGGGATTACTCTTGATGAAAAAGATTGGAATACATCTTGGTGTCATGCTGGCGGTAGGATTGATATTGATACTGATATTTTTTTACTATTTCCTCCCTTCTTATACCAATCACGGTGAAACAATTACAGTTCCGGACCTTGGTGGGCTGGCCTACCAGGAGCTTGACGATTATTTGTCTCAGCGTGAATTGAGGTTTGAAGTAGAAGAAGACTCAGGATACAGTTCCGAATTACCACCTCTTGCAGTGCTGAAGCAATATCCAATTGCCGGATCAAAGGTAAAGGCCAACCGGAAACTGTTTATAAATCTTAACAAGACTACTCCTCGAAAGGTCATAATGCCGAATCTTATAGATGGTTCTGTTAAAAGTGCCCAAATGGTATTGGAAAGTTACGGATTGGAACTAGGCAGTATAGAATACCGGCCGGATTTGGCCCAGAACGCTGTCCTGGAGCAGAAGTTAAAAGGGAAAGTGATAGAACCTGGAGATTCCATTTTCCAGGGATCCAGAGTAGACCTTATGGTGGGAGATGGGTTAGGCAACCAAATGTTGGAAGTACCCGCCTTGTTTGGTATGGACTTCGAGGATGCGGAATTTACAGTTATTGGTTCAGGATTACGACTGGGAAGTGTGCTCACTGCGGAACCAATAGACACTTTGCCAGCGGGTGCCGTGATCCGACAAATCCCTGAAGCCGGAAAGTCAATTCGGATTGGTGAAGATGTAGACCTGTGGGTGATTGGATACAATCAAGAGACCAGAAAAGTTGATTACCCAACGGATTCAGATGGTTTGATCTAAATGAGACTCAGAAGGCTGATATTTTCTCTTTCCCTGTGGACATGCAGCAGTGTTTTATGGGGACAAGTGATAGAAGTGCCTCTCAAACACCGTTCCGGATCCGAGGCCTTCCGGACCCAAAAAATTCAAATAATTGATACCCTGTCGCTACCATTCTGGGATGATTTTGCTACCAGCCAACTGGTTCCGGACAGCTCGAAATGGTTGGTAGGTGAAAATGTGAATATTAACCGGGGGCGTGGTTTAAATCCACCCTCAATCAACGTGGCTACCTTTGATGGCACCGACCAGCGTGGAATTCCTTACAGCGACCTGGATCTCAGGGGCGAAGCAGACAGTCTGGTATCTCAACCCATTAACCTGAGCAACATTCCACCCGGATTAAAAAACACTTTGTATTTTAGTTTTTTCTGGCAAAAGAAAGGGAATGGTGAAATTCCGGAAAAGGAAGATTCACTCCGGTTACAATTTAAGGACCTAAACGGTGTTTGGACCACCGTTTGGAGTGCTGTTGGCGGTGACACCTTGTATATAGAGGCATTTAAGCAAGAAATCATACAGGTTCCCATTGGGCTGTTTCAACACGGGGGGTTTCAGTTTCGTTTCCAGTCGTTCGGAAAACTAACGGGAGGATATGATAACTGGCATATCGACTATGTTTTACTGCGGACCAGAAGAGATGAAAATGACCTGTATCTAAGAGACCGTACCTTAAGCACCTACCCTACCTCAATTTTTAAAGATTTTACTGCCATACCCTTTGAACATTACTGCGGAAGGGACGAATTCTTTCGCGACAGTACTTCTATAGTAGGATTTAGTCTTGAGCCACCAGTAGGATTCCCTGCATCCATCCGGTTTGCTGCCCAGATCTTTGATGCTACATCGGGAAACCTCATTGATGAAATGAACAACACAGATGAGGATGGACTACTTTTTAACGGGCAGCAATTTACTACGCTACAAGCCAATGCCATCGACACCAGTGCCTTAAATAATGCCAAGACAGATTCCTCTTTAGTGATACTTACCAAGTTCTTTATTCGAACCAAGGATTCCTTGATGTTTGATTTCATTGATCCCATGAGCGGAGATAGTGTGTTTTTTGATAATGTGGACCTGACTGTAAATGATACCGCCACTGCACTGGTTACCCTGGATCGACATTACGCCTACGATGACGGAAGTGCAGAAACCGCAGCGGGAGTGAACACAATGAATGGACAGTTGGCCTACCTATACCTGCTGCCTGTAAGGGATACGCTCACGGATATTCAAATCTATTTCCCCAATGTAGAATCTGACCAGGCAGACCAAAGCCTGCGTTTGAAAATCTGGAGCCGGCTGAACAATGGGGAAATAGTGGTGCATACTCAAACCATTTTCATTAATGCCTCAGACTCACTGGATAAGTTCACCAATTATCCACTATCCAAAGCACTATTGCTGGGAGATAGTTTGTTTATTGGGATCCAGCAAACAGGGCCGACACCTATATTTATTGGGTTGGATAAAAATCATAATACCGGGGACCGGATCTATTTCAACACCTCGGGAAACTGGCAGGAAAATACAAAAATTCAAGGCAGCCTGATGCTGCGACCGGTTTTTGGTAATACTGAGGATATTCTTACCCCCACAGACGAACCTGTCCCATCAATTGCACTACGTCTCTTTCCAAACCCGGCCTATAAACCTAGAGTCCGCATTGAGGGGCCAGTGGATCAAATTGAGCGCATCAGAATATTCGATTTAGCGGGAAGGGAAATACCCTCAAGGTTTGAAAGATCCCAAAAAGTTATCGAGTTTTCGACCTTATCGAATGGTATCTATGTGGTACATTTGTATAGCCCAAACAAAATACATATTAGGAGACTAATTTTATTGGATAAATAATGGAAGACATAGAAGACATAAAGGTTGACGAACTAAGACGGCGTCAGGAAGCTATGGAAACGCTCAATATTATAGATGTCCGGGAAGTCTGGGAACACCAGGAATATAATATCGGAGGCCTAAATATCCCATTGGGAACAGTGCCCACTCGTTTGGGTGAACTAGAATCCATGAAAGAGCAAGAAATAATCGTTTATTGCCGCACCGGCAATAGAAGTGGAAAAGTGAAAAAATTCCTGCAGCAACAGGGCTTTAGTAAAGTACGGAATCTACTGGGGGGAATTGAGGAGTACCAGGAAGTGTGAGAACGCCGAATGTCGAATGTCGAATGTCGAACGCCGAACGTCGAACTCCGAATGTCGAATGTTGAAGTTCGGCGTTCGTAAAATGTAAGTTTCTACTAACTAAGTACTTTCTCGGAGATAATCCCAATGCTATTGAAATATAGATTTGGTGTACCTTAATTGTAGACTTATTGCTCAAATACATCCGCAGGCTAACCAAAACCTCATGGTCTGGTCATTTGCCAATCTTTTTCGATAATATGATTAAAGTAATAAATAATATAACTACATTCGGCTCTTAACAATCTGGAAAGAGCTATTATGCTAACCTAGATACTCAGCCAATCCAGTCATTATGACCAACTTAGGATTCTGATTTTTTAGTATCATCATAAAAGCCCCCAAATTAATAGCAATCACATACTGATTTGACAAAATCTATTTTTACCGCACAGTACTGTAAAATCCTAATTCCATAAAATAATTTATTCTGAACCTAAAGACACTGATGATAATTTTTGGCGCTAACTTCTAGCATAACTTGTATTGCCCAAGGCAAAAAGGAGAAAAAACAAGAAAGATCAGCAAGTTACGGCGTTGCATCATTCAAAAACTAAACACATGAAAACTAAACACATGAAAAATTTAACGGTATTTATCACCCTTGCTTTTTTTACATTCTCGTGCCAATCGCCAAGTGGTACTAAACAAATGTCCGAGTCCATGAAAAAATATGGGCAGGAATTTGAGGGAAAAATTGCCATGGATTATGCTGAATCCGAGGAATACTGGCCAAAAAAGGTCCGGCCACCCAAGGATGCCCCCAACGTAATAATTTTCTTGTTGGATGATGTGGGATTTGCACAGGTCGGTTCTTTTGGTGGACTGATCGAAACGCCCAATATTGACAAGCTGGCTGCAAACGGCCTTCGTTTCAACAATTTTCATACAACGGCCCTATGCTCGCCATCCAGGGCAACGCTCATGGCCGGCAGAAACCCTCACAAAATTGGGTTGGGCAGCCATGCATTGACCGCTATGGGGTTCCCTGGCTACAATGCGATCGTACCACCATCGGCCAAATCAGTGGCCAATTACCTCGAAGAGCAGGGTTATGTCAATTATGCTTTGGGCAAGTGGGACCATACCCCACTCTATGAAGTTTCCCAGGTTGGCCCACACCACCGATGGCCAAGTGATGAGGGGTTCGCCCATGCCTATACCTTTATGGCTGCCGATGTTCATCAGTTCATCCCTGTAATGTGGGATGACCATCATCCCGAACCATACAGAAAAGCAGAGCACCTTGACAAAGACCTGGCTGATCGCGCTATCGAATGGATCACCGGGCATAAATCATTGGACAAAGAATTGCCATTCATGATGCTTTGGGCGTCAGGCTCCATGCACTCACCGCACCATGCGCCGGACGAGTACATAGCGAAATACAAAGGCAAATTTGACATGGGCTGGGACAAGGCCAGGGACCAGATAGTGGCAAAACAAATCGAATTGGGAATAGCCCCGAAAAACACAAAATTATCCGGTAGGATCAAAGAAATACCAGCTTGGAATTCTTTGACGGATGCCGAACGCAAGCTTTATGCCCGGCAAATGGAAGTTTTTGCCGCGCAAATGGACCATGTGGACGCACAAATCGGCCGGGTGGTCGAAACGCTGAGAAGGATCGGGGAACTGGACAACACCTTGATCTTTGTGACTGCTGATAATGGTGCGAGTGGTGAAGGGGGCCTGCAAGGGACTTTTAATGAGACTTATGTCCTCAATGGTATGCAAACGCCATTTGATGCCAACATGCGCAACTATGACAATTGGGGGCAATGGGACAGTTACCCACACTATCATGCAGGTTGGGCCATGGCAGGCAATACACCTTTCCCCTATTTCAAACAATCTGAGCACCGGGGTGGGCAGCAAGACCACATGGTGGTGCATTGGCCGAACGGGATCAAAGCGAAAGGGGAAATCCGGAGCCAATACCACCACATCAGCGACATTGCCCCTACCATTATGGAGGCTGCAGGTATCAAAAGGCCTGATGAGTATCGTGGGGTGGTTCAGCAACCATTCACCGGGGTGCCAATGAACTACGCTTTTGATAATGCCGATGCCCCAAATGCTAAAAAACGCCAGTACTATGAAATGTTCGGCAATAGGGCCATCTGGCAGGATGGTTGGAAGGCAGTTACCCTTCATGCCCACCGTATGCCTTGGGACATGACAAAACAAGGTGCATTCGAAGATGATGTCTGGGAACTGTACAACGTGGCGGAGGACTTTTCAGAAAGCACGGACCTGGCGGGGCAGTATCCCGAAAAATTAGAAGAGTTGAAAAAGGTTTTTGAGGAGGAGGCCTGGGCCAACAATGTGTACCCGATGTACGATGATATGTTGACCAGGTTGGCCAGTATCAACAATATTTTGTTCGGTGACCAAAAAGAGTTTATGTACTACGCACCAGGAGCCACCCGAATAGCAGAAAAGGCATCTGTCCCGGTAAAGGGCCGGTCGCACATGATTGAAACTACCATAGACTTAAAAGGAGATGAAGAAGGGGTCATTGTCGCCTGCGGCGGGATGACGGGGGGCTATACCATGTACATCATGGGCGGCAAATTGCATTTTGATTACAACTTCCTGGATGGGCTGCACTACCATTTGACTTCCCCCAAATTGCCAACAGGCGAAACAGATTTGAAATTCAATTTTGTATTGGACAGGTCAAAAATCGATGGCACCATGAAACCATGGTCCGGGGATGGTGAACTGTACTTGAATGGTGAAAAGGTAGATGAAGGCTATTTTGAAGCAATGCACATCTCGACCTATTCACTTGCCGAAACTTTCGATATTGGCATGGATACGGGCACCCAGGTGGACAAGGCCTACGAAGGCAGCCCATTTCCCTTCACAGGAACTTTGGATCGTGTGAAGGTTACTTTGACGGATTGATGTAGAGAGCGCTGTCTCAAAAGTCGCATTTGTGAGTTGAATTCAGCAGCAAAAGAATAATACGCCTACAACCGATGAATTTTAACATGCAGGCATTTTATAATGCGGTAAAACCGGATTTTGGACCTGACTGGCAATTTCGGTTTCAACTCCAATTAATGTTTCCTAAGTAATTAATTAACTGCAACCCAAATTGTAATAATTAAAGACATGAAAAAAAGCAAATTGTTCACACTGCTAATTGCTCTATCATTTTGTACAGTTTTACCTAATAAGGTATCAGCCCAAAAAAGAGATCAACCGAACATTGTCATTATGATGGTTGACAATCTTGGATGGGGAGAGTTAGGAGTTTATGGTGGCGGCAATTTACGAGGGGCAGAAACGCCACGACTGGACAAATTAGCTTCTGAAGGAATGCGATTTCAGAATTTTAATGTTGAACCCCAATGTACACCTAGCCGCTCTGCTTTTATGACAGGTCGTCATCCAATACGATCCGGTACCACCAAAGTAGTTTGGGGTATGCTTTATGGAATGACCCAGTGGGAAGTTACTATTCCAGAACTACTTTCAGAGCAAGGATATAACACAGGAATGTTTGGCAAATGGCATTTAGGAGATACCGATGGTCGTTTTCCAACTAATCAGGGTTTTGATGAGTGGTACGGAATTTCGAACACCACAGATGAGTCCATGTACAGTAGCCATTATCAATATGATCCAACAATTAGCTCTGAGCCTTATATTCTTACTGCAAAGAAAGGAGAAAAGCCAACCAAAGTAAAACCTTACAATCTCGAATCCAGAAACTGAAAAAGCCATTGAGTTTATAAAAAGGAATGTGAAAGACAAAAAACCATTTTTTGCTTTTGTTCCATTCACTCATCCACATCATGGCAACCAGGCGAAATAGAGCTTTTGGAAAAATAAAAGCTTGCATCAAGTAAAAATATTGATTATGAACAAGACTGAGGAGAATTCTCCAACCGCACGAGGCCTTGCTGAATACAATTATCAACACTTTAGGCCATCCGATTATGATTTTTCAAATTTTAAAGGCCCAAAACCGGGTGAAGGGTATATTGACTTTAAAGCGGAGACTTTAGATGGAAAAACAGTTTCATTGTCTGATTATT
>QIEB01000598.1 GCA_003229495.1 Flammeovirgaceae bacterium | reverse complement strand
ATGAAAGCGGCAATATGATCGCTCATTTTCTGACCAAAAGTTCAGTTGAATATTTTTCCTATGATGTTAACATAGTCAGAAAGTCTGCTACTGGAGGTTGGAGCGCTCCGCTGGTACCACATAATGACGGAACTCCTTCAGAGCATGGATTTGTAACCATGCTGCCAATTTCTGATGGCGCCTTTCAACTGGGCTGGTTGGATGGACGAAACACTTCATCGGAAGGTCACGAACAAATGGGAGCAATGACACTTCGGGGTGCGGTATTAAATTTGGATGGTACTCTATCTCAGGAAGTGGAATTGGATGACCGAACTTGTGACTGCTGCCAAACCGGTGGCGCCATTACAGATAACGGACCTATCTTGGTTTATAGAGATCGATCCGAAAATGAAGAACGGGACATTGCTATTGTAAGGCTGGTTAATGGCTCCTGGACTCCATCCAAGGTCATTTATGAAGATCATTGGGAGATAGCTGGCTGTCCGGTGAATGGCCCCCGGGCCAGTGCAATTGGCAATAATTTGGTAGTTGCATGGTTTTCCGCTCCGAACAACAAACCTCAAGTGAAAATGATCTTTTCAGAGGATGGTGGTGAAAGTTTTGGACAAGTGGTGAACATAGACGACCAATACCCATTGGGCCGAGTAGATGTAATTATGTTAAATAGAGGAAAAGCTATGGTAAGTTGGTTATGCAAAGAAGGAGAAAAAAGCCTGATCAAAGCTCGTATTGTTCATCAGTCCGGTCGCTTAGAGTCTCCAATAGTTATAGCCGAAAGCCATGAAGCACGGGGCAGTGGATTTCCACAAATGTCAAAATATAAAGAAGCTGTGTACTTTGCCTGGACCAATTTAATTGAGGGGAGTGATTCACAAATAAAGGCCGCAATACTTGAGTAATTATTTATAAAAAGAAAATGGAATCCATTAACTTTGAAGAATGAAACATACTGTTTATCTGGGCATCATGGCAGCATTGTTTTTAGGCTGTAATGAAAAAAAGCCTTTAACGGGAAGTTCGGTGGAAAATTCGGAAATAACGGAAATGGTTGTTGAAGACCCTTATTCCGAAACCACCCTGGTTGATAGGATTAAGCTGGTAGATTTAGAGAATAACCCGGTGGATCTAAAGTCGCTGGCTGGAAAAAACATATTTCTGAACTTTTGGGCCACCTGGTGTAAGCCTTGCATTTTGGAAATGCCAAGCATAGAACGTGCAGAAAAACTGCTTTCGGATGACAATTTTGTATTCCTGATAGCATCCGATGAAGACATTGGTCGAATAAAACGGTTTAAGGCCTCTAAGGATTTTGATCTTCAATTTGTCCATCTGGAGACCCCATTCCCGGACCTTGGCATTTTGTCATTGCCCACAACCATAATAATTGATCCAAGCGGGAAAATTGTCATGAACCAAATTGGGGCGCTGGAATGGGATAGTCCAGAGGTTCTTGAAAAACTTCGAGGTATTAGTCTCTAAGCCAGACCTTAAACCCAGAATTGTCATTATAAATCCGGGTTTAACCTATCTCAATTTTTACATTTTTGGTCAGGGGATGCCCCACGCAAGTGAGTATATAGCCTTCTTCTCTTTCTGAATCAGACAGGCCTTCTTCTTCATCCAGTTTAACCTTACCTGAAAGCAATTTGCCCCTGCATGCCGTACAAAGGCCGCTTTGACATGAATAAGGCAGGTCAATATCCAGATCCAATGCCGTCTCAAGAATGGTGCTATCAGCATCTACATTAAATTTGTGCTCTTCGCCGTCGTAAACAACCACAATTTCACGAGTTTTGAGTTCGGTATCATCGTCATCATCCTGTATTTTGTCAATTGTGGGAGTCACGAAACTTTCTTTAAACAAATTACCGCTGGGAATACCAAAGTCGGCCAAACAAGTTTCGATATTACGCATCATGCCTTCAGGGCCGCACATCAGATATTGTGTATTGTCAAAACCCCAGTCCGGTATTCGCTCCAAAATCTCTTTTAACATTTCAGGATTCAATAACCCGGAAGGTCCTTGCCAGGTCAAAGGAGCCTCATCAAGAATGTGGATGACATGAATACGGCCTTCGTTTTTTGCCTGAAGGTCTTCCAATTCCTTCATGAAAATGATCGAATCAATATTTCGATTGGCATAAATAAGAGAAATGATACTTAGAGGCTCGCATTTCAGAATGGACTTGATATGAGACATGAACGGAGTAATACCACTTCCTCCTGCAAACATAATCATGTGCCTTTTATTTAATGGGTCCATGTCAGTGGTAAAATGACCCATAGGCTCCATAACCTTCAATTCATCTGCAACTTTAAGATGATCTGCAAGAAAATTTGACATCAATCCTCCTTCCACACGTTTCACGTTAACAGCTAGATCCCGATCAATTTCAGGGGCGGAGCAAAAACTATAAGAACGTCTGACTTCCTTATCCTCAATCTCCGCTATTAGGGTGAGGAACTGCCCAGGGCGGTATTCCAAAGGCGGTTCTGGCTGTTGAAACACAATGGTTATTGCTTTCTGTGTCTCCTGAACTATGCCCTTGACTTTTAGTCTGTAATAATGGTCGTTCATGAATATCTGGTGCTTGGTTGGGGCTTTGGTAACTCCCGATGCTTAAAGTGGTACAAAAATAATAAAATCTGTCTTTTACAGAACTTGTTGAACTGCTAAATAAATGTATTAACCTGCTTAAAGTTTTTTATTTTCCTATTTTTGAGCTTTAAACAGCCTGATATTAATGAAATTGACAGAATTGACAGCCCTTTCTCCACTTGACGGTCGATATAGAACCCAGACCGCTGATCTGGCTGACTACTTTTCAGAATATGCGTTAATCAAATACCGTCTGACCATGGAGGTTAATTATTTCAAGGCTTTGACACAAATCCCGATACCTCCCCTGACCAATTTTCCTAAAAGTGGTCAACAAAAATTGGACTCAATGGTCAAATCCTTTGACAATAAGTCGGCACGAAGGATCAAGACATTGGAACGGACCACTAATCACGACGTGAAAGCTGTAGAATATTATCTAAAGGAACAATTTAGGGGATCGGGATTAAGTAAGTATCAGGAATTCATTCATTTTGCCCTAACTTCCCAGGATATTAACAATACAGCTATTCCTTTGTCCTTGAAGGATGCCCATGCAGAAGTAATTCTACCGGCCCTAAAGAAACTGTTAGCTATACTAAGGAAGCTTTCCCGACAGTGGAGACTGGTACCCATGTTGGCACATACTCATGGTCAACCAGCTTCACCTACCCGTCTCGGCAAAGAGATTGATGTATTTATTAGTCGTTTAACCAGGCAATTGGAAAGTTTAAATGAAATACCCATGGCGGCAAAGTTTGGTGGTGCCACCGGTAACTTTAACGCTCATGCTGTGGCTTTTCCAGAAGTGGATTGGGAAAAATTTTCCGACAAGTGGTTGAAATCTCTGGGACTTCACCGTAGCAAACCTACCACACAAATCGAACATTACGACTACCTGGCAGCATACCTGGATAATATCAAGAGGATAAACACCATACTTATTGATTTTGCCCAAGATATCTGGCTATATGTTGCTAAGAATTACTTTACCCAAAAAATCAAGAAAGACGAGGTTGGGTCATCAACCATGCCCCATAAAGTCAATCCTATAGATTTTGAGAATGCTGAGGGCAATTTCGGAATGTCCACGGCATTGTGTAATCATCTATCCTCGAAACTGCCAATAAGCAGGCTGCAAAGAGATCTTACAGATTCAACTGTGCTTCGAAACCTGGGGGTGCTGCTGGGATACACCCTGTTGGGCGTGAATTCACTTTCAAAAGGTTGTATCAAACTTCAATTGAACAAAAGCGCTATAAACGAAGATCTGAATAATAACTGGGCGGTGGTTGGGGAGGCCATTCAAACCATCCTTCGAAGAGAAGGATATCCCACACCCTACGAAATCGTGAAAGAACTTACCCGCGACCACCAAAAAATCTCCAAAGACCAACTATGGGAGTTTATTGAAAGTTTGAAAGTATCAATATCCGTCAAGGACGAGCTAAGAGGGATTACACCATTTAACTACACGGGAATTTAAGGCCCCACATAATCTCCACTCTTCTGCCGGCAGTCATCGATCTTCTTTCCTAGACCGATTTTCCAAAAAGGGCCGTTGCGGAAAAACAGGGACACATTTACTCCAAAGTTGTGGAAGGCTCGCTGTATCTCACTCTGGTACCCGGGTTGGCCTTTTAGTGTTACCAGATACTCAAAACCCTTCGATCTGGTAACCTCTACTGCACAAGGATTGCCGTAGCTGGTGTTCTGAGTGTCCTTTTTAATAATGTAGCGTATCTTTTTATTCTCCGATTTCTTATGAGAATTTCTGTTCTGTTTATTGAAATCTGTGTTGGAGGTACTTTCGGGAGCGGTGTTCTGGCCTAGTGCTGGCTCTAACACTAACATACAAACCAGTAACACCCACCATTTTATCATTAACCTGAAAATTTACTGTCGAATTTAAACAATCTCTTGGTGTTTTGCATAAAGACTGAAGGATTGAGTGGCTCCAGCCAAATGCTCTATTGTTCAATTGTTCAATTGATCTACTGCTCCCATGTCCTTGGTCCCTGATTTTGGTATATTTAGCCAATACTCTTGGAATGAAGCACCTAATCAGCCTTGCCATTCAGCATATTCCACGTAAGTACCTTCAACTTGTTGGTCACTTCATTGCCAAATCTCTGAGCCTGTTTTATTTAGGTAATGGGGTACAATGCCCAATTTGTAACCGTCAATACCGTAAGTTTTTGCCCTATGGAAGGGTCCCCAGAGAGAATTCGCTATGTCCGAATTGTTTGGCCCTGGAACGTCACCGGTTGCTCTGGGTTTATCTAAAAAACAAAACCTCTTTGTTCAATCAAGCACAACGTTTATTGCACATTGCCCCGGAATATTGTTTCATTAATCGGTTTGAGTCCCTGGATCATTTGGATTACCTGACCGCAGACATCGAGTCCCCTTTGGCAAAGGTCAAGATGGATATTCATAAAATGCCTTTTGAGGACAATTCCTTTGACTGTGCACTTTGCAATCATGTAATGGAGCACCTCACAGATGATCGACAGGCCATGAAAGAAATTCTGCGGGTACTAAAACCAGGAGGATGGGCGATTATTCAAGTTCCATTTTTCCCTCCATTCCCGGATCAAACTTTTGAAGACCCGAGCATTGCTATACCTGAGGATCGACTAAAGAATTATGGTCAAAAAGATCATGTACGTCTTTATGGAAAGGACTATAAAGATCGTTTAGAAAGCTGTGGGTTCCAGGTGATAGAGGACCATTATGTTGACTCCCTGACAACTGATATGGTTAAGAAATTTGCGCTTCCTAAGGAAGCAATATACTTCTGCAGCAAAATCAGGAGAATTTAGAAACCCACTTCTTCCCTTAGCACATAATCTCTGGTCTGGGAGGAACTTTGGGTAAGTAACTCACTAAGAAATCCTGCAAGAAACAATTGTACACCGATTATCAATGCTACCAACGCCAAAAAGAATAGTGGCTGGTCCACTACATCCCGGGGTGGGGCCTGGTTTAGTAGCCACCGGTAGTAAAGTTTTTCTCCAATGAGCCATAGGGTGATCATGAAACCACTTAAAAAGGAGACAGTACCCAAAGTCCCAAAAAAATGCATTGGCCTTTTTTTGAATTTCGATACAAAAGTGATTGACAGCAGATCCAGAAACCCTCTGATAAACCGCTCAAATCCAAACTTGGTTACGCCATACTTTCTAGGATGGTGCTTAACCTGCTTTTCTCCAATATGGTTGAAACCACCCCATTTAGCAATTACCGGAATGTACCGATGCATTTCACCATAAATTGATATCTGCTTGATGACATCGGATCGGTAAGCTTTAAATCCACAATTAAAATCATGAAGTTTAATGCCCGATATCAGACGCGTTGACCAGTTGAATAATTTAGAAGGAATGGTCTTGGAAATGGGATCTTTACGCTTTTTTTTCCAACCTGAAACCAGGTCGAATTGCTCCTTCAACATCATATCGTAAATTGAAGGTATTTCATCAGGGTCGT
>QIEB01000508.1 GCA_003229495.1 Flammeovirgaceae bacterium | reverse complement strand
CATTGTATTTTCCATCAATATGAGATACTTTATGTTGATGAAAATGTTGGATTCAAGGACCTGAAGCAAATATTGTTTCATTTTGCCAGAGAGATGTTTGGAAAGAACGTAAAGATCAGGTTCAGACCCTCATTTTTCCCATTTACCGAACCCAGCGCTGAAATTGATATTTCATGTCTAATTTGTAGAGGCCAAGGATGCAATATATGCAAGTACACTGGGTGGGTGGAAATTGGCGGCTCCGGTATGGTAGATCCTAATGTTCTTGAGAATTGCGGCATTGATCCACAAAAATATACCGGTTATGCCGCCGGCCTTGGGATAGAGAGAACGGCCATGCTTAAGTATCAGATCAATGACCTTCGTCTCTTCACGCAGAACGACGTAAGATTTTTAAGACAGTTTGCCTCATTAGGATTCTAGCGAGGTCCCTAAAATACTTCAATGAAAGTTCCAATCGAAAAAGTAGCAATAGTAGGTGCCGGCACTATGGGTAGGGACATTGCTCAGGCAGTAGCCATGGGTGGTTATAAAGTGACATTATACGACATCAATGAGTCTATACTAAAGAAGGCGTTGGACCTGATCACAGAAAATCTGGATGTAGGTGTAGTCAAGGGGAAAGTGTCCCGGCAGATGAAAGAGAACACCTTAAATAATATTGTAGTTATAGACGAGATCATGAATGTTACAGGTGATCTGATTATTGAGGCAGTTGTTGAAGACCTACAAATAAAGACAGATTTAATTTTAAAACTGGAAACCATAAACCGTGACCATACCATAATTGCCACCAATACCAGCTCCATTCCTATTACCCGTATCGCATCACATTTGAAACGACCTGGACAAATCGCCGGCCTTCATTTCTTCAACCCGGCACATATCATGAAGCTGGTGGAAATAGTAAGCGGCAGTGAAACTGGACCGGAGGTCATCGAGGCACTGAGAGAATTTTCAAAAAATATTGGTAAAACTCCAGTAACTGTAAATGATTCCCCCGGATTTATTGTTAATCGGGTGGCCAGGCACTATTATGTGGAAAGTCTGAAAATATTGGAGGAACAAGCCACAGATCACCAGGTAGTAGATAGCTTACTGGAGAATTTTGGCTTTAGAATGGGTCCATTCAGACTTATGGACCTGATCGGAGTAGATACGAATTTTGCAGTTACCAAGTCTATATTTGAATCATTTCACTTCGACCCAAAATTCCAACCCAGCAGGATACAACAGCAGAAAGTGGAGGCAGGTCATCATGGCAGAAAAACAGGGAAAGGGTTCTATGAATATTAGTAAAGCACTTGTAATACACATCTTGCTCGTGGCTTCTCTTCTGATGGCATGCGAAAGCACTGGGCCCCAAGACCAAATACCCATGGCCATTGTAAATGAAACTATTAACCTGACCAATCAACAGTATCTTAATTTACAATTTGTGGGAGGTCATGTAGCTATTTCGGGAGGAGTAAGAGGAATTATTATATACCACGCATCAAACAACGAATACCGGGCCTTTGAAAGAAATTGCTCCTTTGAACCATTGAACGCATGTGCCCGTGTTAAGGTAGACGGAAGTGGTCTGTTCTTAATAGATACCTGTTGCACAAGTACCTTTAACTTCGACGGCTTTCCTACTGGCGGGCCAGCGAGTCTGCCTTTGCGGCTTTATAATACCATACTTCAAGGTGATCTATTGACAATTATTAACTGAGTGAAGATCACTCAGAAAGCATGCCCCATGCCTTACAAAAGCTGATCAATAATATGATCAACAGTTACCTGTTCTGCTTCTGCTTTAAAGTTTCTGACGATACGATGACGGAGGATAGGTTTAGCAGTTGCTTGCACATCTTCTATGTCAGGGGAGTATTTTCCATTTAATAGAGCATTGCACTTGGCCGCCAGTACCAGATATTGAGAGGCCCTGGGTCCGGCACCCCACTCCAGGTAGTTGTTGGACACTTCTGCGGCTTTTTGGGTCTGGGGTCGACTGCGGTGGGCCAGATCTACCGCGTATTCCACCACATTATCGGCCACCGGTACTTTCCGTACTAAGGCCTGGTAAAATTTAATTTCTTCACCAGTTAAAATTTGCTGGGTTTCCAGTATTTCATTTCCGGTGGTGCTCTTTACAATTTCCACTTCCGATTGATAGGTAGGATATTCCAGTAGTATGTTAAACATGAACCTATCCAGCTGTGCTTCAGGAAGTGGGTAAGTGCCTTCCTGTTCAATAGGGTTTTGAGTTGCGAGCACAAAAAACGGTTTTTCAAGCTCGTAGTCATGCCCGGCTATGGTTACCTTGTACTCTTGCATGGACTCTAGTAAAGCCGCCTGGGTTTTGGGTGGTGTTCGGTTTATCTCATCAGCTAGAATGATATTCGCAAAAATGGGACCTTTAATGAACTGGAAATTCCGCTCTTTGTCCATCGTTTCTGCCCCCAGTATGTCCGAAGGCATTAGATCAGGTGTAAACTGGATTCTATTAAATTTCAGATTTAAGGCCGAAGCAACGGTATGGATCAGCAATGTTTTTGCCAATCCGGGCACTCCTACCAGCAAACTATGACCCTGGCAAAATATGGAGGTCAGTACCAGCTTAACCACCTCATCCTGCCCGATTATCACCTTTGATATTTCCGTCTTTAGTTTAGTATAGGCTTCAAACAGGCCATTGACTGCTTCTACTTCCGTTTTATAGGGCTCCATATTGTGCATTTTAATTATTACTGAAGAATCTGACAATTGCTGAACTCATCATCGATTTCAATAAAGACATCATCTCGTGCATTAGCAAACCAAGAGTTAAGTATCCTATTTCTTTTCTCTGCTAGTGCAGCATTGGCTATTTTCTGGTAGTCGTCCAAAATATTAGCTTGATGCGGCTTTATCCGGTCCTTATAATAAATAATTCTCATTGCTTTTTTACCCTCCTGTGTTTGATAATCCAAAGGGTGTGTAACAGCGCCGATTTCCATGGTATCCAAAGTGAGAAATGTTTCAAAGTCCAGTTGATCAGTGGCAACGTACGTCGAACCAGTTTCGCCGACCATAAATCCCCCATTACTGGCAGTAAGCTGCTCATCGGAATACTCTTTCGCCATCTTCTGAAATGACATACTATCTTCAACTATCAGGGTTCTTAAGCTATCCAAATACTGAAAGGAAGTTGCCAGGTCCTGCGTGGAAGGTCAAGTTGTAGTAGTATGTGCCGGCTATCATATTCATTACCCCTTCGGCTGATCAACTGGATCAGGTGAAAACCAAACTCAGATTCTACCGGTCCGGAGATATCACCGGGTGTTAACTGAAGCGCAGCGGCCTCATACGGAGGTACCAGATTCCCTCTTTTCTGATATCCTAAATTTCCGCCTTTTGGCGCAGAAGGTCCCTGGGAATATTTGCGGGCCAATGTTTCAAAAGATTCACCACCTTCAATTTTTTTCTTGTACTCTAGAAGTTGTTCCCGGGCTTTACTTTTCTGCTCTTTGCCGATTGTAGGTATCTTCACAATATGTCCAATGGATACCTCCGCAGAAAAGTACGGGAGACTGTCTTTTGGGATCTTACTAAAGAATGCCTGGACCTCAGCAGGGCTTACAGATAGATCCGAAGTGATGGTACTTTGCATTCGCTGAACAATCAACTGCTCCTTTACGCCTTCTCGTATATCACTGCGGATCTCTAACAGGCTTTTTCCATAGAAGCTCTCCAATGCTTCTTCATCACCACCTACCTGAGAAATGATCATCTGCATTCGTTGGTTCAAATTTTGATCAACTTCCACCTCCATTACCACCACTGAATCGATCTCCGCTTTAGCAATCAGCAATTTATTTACTACCAGGCTCTCAAAAATTCCACATTTGGAGCTGCCGTGTTCAAGTTGGCCACTTGACAAAAATTGCAGGTACGCCTCCTCTAATTCAGATTTCAATATTATCTTATCGTCGACTTTGGCAATTATTTTATCCACGATCACCCCTTTATCCTGGGCCTGTACCTGGACCATCGTACATCCAAGTAGTATAATCGCCAGAAATCTAATTGCCACTGTATATTTCAAAATCATTGTTTGTTTGTGCTTCCAAATAAATATCGCTCTCAAGCTGGTTGGCAAGTTCAATTTTTCTCTTGTTAACAATTATTTCTTCGATATCGTCCCGTACAAACTCTAACGGCGAAATTTGATCCGCTATTTTATACTCATTGATATAAAGAAAGTATTCAAAATTTTGATCATTTGTTTCTACGTATTTATTAGACTTTAGATACTGTTCTTGATTTGGAATACTGGCAAGGGGAGTACTTTGGATCAACTCGTTGAAATTCAACCAAACTGTATCTTCCAGGGTATAGTAGGTAGCAAACTGAAAACAGTAGGACGCCAGTTCTTCCTGATCTGTGAGATTTTTCGAACGGATCAATTTACCAACCATCTTGATTTTTGGGGCTTCTTTTGGCAGTTTGATGAAAATTCCCCTGATGATATTTTGTTTGAGCTCGAAATTATCCTGATTGGAATTGTAGTAAGATTGGATCTCTTCTTCGGATACCTGAGTTTTTAATTTCTCATTGATATAGTACTGTTTAAACTCATGAACCATCAGGGCATATCTATAGTCCAGAATTTTCCTGGACAATTCGGCTTCATCAAATTTAATCCTGTCAGCAGCCCTTTCTATCAAAAGTTGCTTTTTAATCCAGCTTCTGATGTATCGTTCAGCAATATCTGTACTATCTGAGCTATTGATGGCTTCCGAAGTTAGTCCTTCCAGATCTTCAGGATACAAGTATTTATTATAGACTCTTGCCACTGGAGTAATTTCAGAAGTGGACTCTGAATCTCCTTCTTTAATCTTAAACAGGTCGCATGAAACCAAAACACTGCACCAAGCCATGGCAGCCAGGCTAATTATTATATTGATCATATACCGCATCTACTTGATTTTCATATATATCTATCTGGTATTTAGCTCTCAACTCCGCCACCCAATCGATTTCTAACTTTGTTTGATAGTCTGAAATCACCTGACCTTTTATTTCTTGCAAATCCTGATCTCCCCCAGGAAGAATTTCCTTTATTGCCACCAGCACCAGTCTGTTATCTATTCCCAGGGTGCTATTTCCCTTTTCCCACTCAACCTGGTCCACAAGGTGACTATCACCCTGTTGGTAATTTCCACTTTCTACCTGGATGGTTAACGGATTCTTTTTGTTGATGTTTTCCTCTAGATCCTTAATAGAATTGCTGGCCACAAACATCAAGAATTCCTGTGCCCCTTTATCCAGGGATATAATCTCAATCCTGTCTGCACCGATATTGAATCGGCTCAGATGATCCAAAATATCATTATAAATTTGCTGATTATTCTTATCACCACTGTGGTATTTTAGCACTAAATAACGATCCTCTCCCTGTAATAAGAACTGTGAAACATTGTCAAGGATACCAAGCTGGGCTTTATTGAAAGAGCCAGAAGTCCCGTAAAAGTCAAACTTGCCGTAATCAAAGTAACCCTGTTCCAGGAATCGTCCTACCTCATCCAAAGCATCCTGATCTGCTACATTGAAAATGGTAGCCACTGCTCGTGATCCCCATTGATAATGATCTTGATTCCCTTCAAAGTAAATCCTCAGTCCCGAAGTATCCTTAACCGCCTGATTCCAAACCTTGGTTTCCATCAGTTGAAAAAGCAATATTCCATCCCGGTATTCCTTATACAACATTTTGTAATCGTAATATTTATCTGCTAAATGATCATCCTCGTAGTTTATCAGGCATTCTTTATAAAAACTTATATATGCTTTTCTCATCATTTCAACTGGCTCAGAGTCATTTTTAAGTGGCTGCTTCTGTTGAACATACTGATAAAAACTCTCAACTTTATAACTTATTTTTTCAATGCTAAATAAAACCTTTTGCTGATTACCCCACTGATAGTGAGGTTGCCAGCTGCCGTTGATCAGCGAATCATTTGCATAACTTAGCGCTTCACTGATCACCTCTTGGTTTTCTTTAAAGTTGTTTTCCACTTTTAGCCGTTTAACCAGCTCTTGTTGGTTAAGACGTGCTCTGGAATTTGCAGAGAGGTTGGCTCGAATTTTTGGTTTCAGAGCGTCAAAAGATTCCAGTGCCTGTCTGCTGTCAAGTCGGATTATGTGCCATCCGTAAGCGGTCCTTACCGGCATACTTATGTCTCCAATTTTCTCAAGTTCGAAAGCTGCTTTCTCAAAAGAAGGGATATTACTTATATCTCCTGTTTTGAACAATGGCAGAGTGCCTCCTTTCATTTTTGTGCCCACGTCCTCAGAGAACTGGCGGCACAGAAGCTCCCAGTCTTCTTTATTCTTGGCTCGTTGGTATATTTCCCAGGCCCGGTTGGCGGCTAATGTTGAATCCGATGATGAAAGAGATTCAAGCGCTCTAACCAGAATATGCGAAACCTGTATTTTACCTTGTGATGGTCTTCTGTCATGTACTTTGATCAAATGATAGCCGAAATTAGTCCTAACCGGTTGAGAGATACTATCAATAGATAGGCCGTAGGCGGCTTCTTCAAATGGATAGACCATTTGCATCGCTGAAAAATAGCCAAGATTCCCCTTGTTTTCCCCTGCTGACGGGTCTTCAGAATATTTCGTGGCCATTTGACCGAAATCTTCTCCTGATACAATTTTTTCCCGCAGGTCGGCGATTTTTTCAAATGCCGCCAGTGTATCAGCTGGAGGCGCCTCTAAAGGTGTCCGTATCAAAATATGAGAGGCATTAATTTCTTCATGAAGACGACCGTATGTAACTCCGGCTAGTGAATCCAAAAGCCGCGTTTCAGTGAGGTATGGGTTGGCAAGTTGTTTCCTGTAGCCTTCTAATTCTTCAATAAATAGCGAATCTTTGTCCAAACCCAGAATTTCTGCCTCCCTGACTTTTAATTTAAAGTTGACGAACAGATCAAGGTAATCTCTAATTTCCTTTCGGGATACATGACCGTCATTTAGGTTATTCTTGTTGTAGATATATAGGAATTCATCGGTAGATACTGGTGTTCCATCAATGGTAACAATTGTTTTCGACCTATTGCTTTTTAGCAGTGTACAGGAAGTTGTCCATACACCGAGAGTGCAAACAAGGGAATAAAATATAAGAATATCACGGGGTCTCACTGATCCGGAAAAAAATTTGATGCAATTTTAACCAATTTTTCAGAGACCTGATGCGCTCTATGTGCTAAAAAATGTTAATTGGAGTTAGTTTCAGGCTATCTTCAGTTTTTTAACCATGCGGTACACGTTTCGATTAGCTTTTCGGATGAATTCCATGTTGTCCATGATGCGTTTAACCAGTATCAGACCGACACCCCCTTTTTTCTTTTCCTTAATAATATCGTCTAAAGAGGGTTCTTTATACCGGCAGAAATTAAACCCTACCCCGTAATCTGTTATCTCAAAAACAACTTCCTGGCCCTTCAGAATATTTATTTTTACACCAATAGATTTTTTTGGGTTGCAGTTGTGCGAATGAATCATAAGATTTGCACATACTTCATCAACCGCCAATACCATTTCTCCTGCTTCTATATCGGGAATACCGTGCTGTTGAAGCAGATTTCCCACGAAAACCCGTACTTCTTTCAGTTTTTCTTTCCGGCAGGGTACTTTTAATTGATTATCCATGGGACTGTTGTTTTGCCTGATCTTTGGTGTCCATAATATTCAACAGTTGATCCAATCCCAATACCATAAACACATTTTTAACCTTATCGCTCAAACCAAACAAAACCATCCGAATGTTTTTTGCCTTTAATTCCTCAATATATGACATAAATACTCCCAGCCCTGCAGAGGAAATATAGTTCAGGTCTATACAGTCAATCAAGATATGTTGCTGACCTTCTTCGACAGCCTTAGCTAAGGCTTCGTCCAACCGAATGGACGAACTAGCATCTACATCACCATTAATTGCAATGACATAATTCCCTGCCTCTAAAACACTTGATATTTCCATATATATTAATAACGGCTTATGATATTTAAAGGTTTTTACTTGAATTTCAAGATCATGGTGGTAAAATCATCCTGGATTTCTTCAGTTTGGGTAAAATCGTGCAAACTGGCAATGAGCGCTTTCTGGATCTCATCAACCGATTTCTGTAAGTTATTTTGAACTACATGCTTCAGTCGATCGTACCCGAAATCTTCATTTTCGGAGTTTTTTGCTTCCGTAATACCATCGGTGTACATTACCAGGAGATCACCGGTAGAATAAATTAGCTCATTGACTTCAATATACTTGCAATATTCCTGGTTGCGAATAATCCCCAATCCCAATCCTTTGCTTTTTAAAAAATCAATCCTCTTTTCGGATTTACTATAGAAAAGCGACGGGCAATGTCCTCCACGACTAAATTGTATGGTGCAGGTACTGGTATCCAGGATATAGTAGGAGAGGGTAATGAATGAGGTCCGTTCCAGACACCTGCCAAGAACAGCGTTGGCTTTGTCCAGGAATTCCTGAGGATTCAGGTCCATTAGTGCCAGGCTATGAAACACCCCCTTCATTTGAGACATATTAAATGCAGCTGATGTTCCTTTTCCTGAAACATCACCAATAATAAAGGCAAACTTATCCTGTGATATCCGGTGGGTGTCGTAGTAGTCTCCTCCAACTTCATCCGCAGACCTGGAATAAGCAGTTATTTCGAAATGATTGTTTGACTCAAGAGTGGATGGCAATAAGCTTTCATGTACCCTTTTAGCAATATTAAGTTCCTCACGATACCTTTCGTTTTCAATGGCAGATTGTAGCAATTGATAATTTTCAATAGAAACAGCAGCTTGGTTTCCAAAGGTATTGACGATATTGACCGCGTCTTTGTTAAATCCATCGGAAACCTCCTTAAGCAGCACGATGGTTCCTATTTGCTCATTTTGAACTTCCAAAGAGTATACGAGCACTGATTTAAAGTCAGAATTCTGGATGTTCCCTACCGTAGTGCTAGCTCTACCAGCTTTTTTAGCTATCAAGCCTGGAAGCTTGGCTCTTTTATGTTTTTGACTCTTTAAGGTTTGTTTGAATTGTTGGATCTTTTTCTTTTCGAAATTCTTTACTATAAGCACTGGATTTTCAGCCGCATGATTCAGCTCAAACCATGCGGCATCTGCAAATGTGGCACTCATGGAGCTCTCAAGTAGTAGGTTATAGGTTTCTTCTTGATTTTGCCCGGTTTGGCTGGATTGACTTAATCGTTGGAAGTTGACAACCTCCTCCAACTTCTGTTCAAAGACAGAGGTGGTAGGCAGATTGAACAGCGTCACTAGCA
>QIEB01000350.1 GCA_003229495.1 Flammeovirgaceae bacterium | reverse complement strand
CATCTGAAAAGCCACAAAAGCTACCAGGTGACTTGAAAAAACTCTGTTTATTTTGTGAAATTCCTCCACTATCCTATTACCCAGCATGTGGGTATATTCCAAATCCCGTTGGGAATCCTTGGTAATGCTTCCAAAGGACTTAAAATAGTCAGCGGTATCTATTGGCCGGCCCTTTACATCAATTGAATTGCCTTCATTATTGACATGGTTTCCAATGGGATCCATGGCTCTTCCGATAGATACGCTAATAGCAGATCCTTTAGTAAAAAACTTAACCAGGAACTTTAATATCTTATACGAATTTGTGAATTCATCGCTTTCCACATAGTAACGTTCCTGTCCCTGTTGTTCCAAAAACTGATGAATAAGCACCGGCGCTTCCAGCACAAAATGATAATTCAGTACTACCGGAACAACGAAAATTTTGGTTGCGTGGCCTGGTGAATTTTGGGAGTAGTTGCATCGCTGGGCCTCGATAGCGGTACTTAACAGCCCAATTTTAAGTTTATCTTCAATCCTGCCAGAGCGTGAGCGGGTCCCCCCAGGGAAAAATAAACTGTGGCAGCCATATTTCAGGGCCTCTGTACTGTAAGCTTTTAGAGTTTCAAGATAGAGCAAGTTTTTCTTTCGCCGGTCGACCTTGTATACACCAAGGCTATTCATAAAATAGGCAAAAATTCCGATATTGAATAGGTTCAAGCCGGCGCCGTAAATGAAAGCCGGCAGTCCCAGATGTTGAATAACCCAACCAATCAATGCGGAGTCAAGGTTGGAGAAGTGATTGGGTACCATCACCACTGTACCTATCTTTGCCAGGGAGCGAAGTTGTTCTATTTCCCCTGTTACATGGATACTATCAGGCAAGTCCAACTGCCCGCTCCACAGGGCCCTGGGTCCTTTGATTCTAGCGGCATTCAGTAATCGAGCAAACCCAAAAGTGATAATTGTTCGCGCCAATCGATAGCTTGATTGCTTGAAATTACCGGCAATTTCATCAACATAACGAGATACAATACGTTCCACCATATTGGCAGTACTTTGCTTAATTGCTTCCGTGGGGGCCTGGTTTAAATTTACTAGCTGGGCTTTTATCTTATTCCAAAACTCTTCATCATCTTCAGGGTCCACCTTCCAGGGGTTTCGCCGCATTCTGTTGCGCTCAAGAAACAGGGTTAGTTCCAGTTCTTCTATCAGGTTTTGATGGCTGTGCCCATTGTGAAGTATTCTGTGTAAGGTCTCATCGACCACTGCTGCCACAAACGCCTTTCTATTCTTGCTCAATCGAACCACCGGCCATTCTTTATGAACAGCTAATATCGGTGGATAGGTTTTTGTTTGGTGTTTTTGGGATCCGCGGCTCATGAATGGGCTTTCAAGGAAGCTTAAAGATAGGAAATTGTAGTTTTTAGTGCTCAGTTTTTAGTTTTTAGTCTCCTTGGGCACTTTGATACACCATACTAAAAGACAACTTACCACTAAAAACTAAAAACTAATAACTTATTTAAGTTCCTCAATTTTTACTATAGCATCCAGGTTTAAATCTCCATAGATATGCGGAAAAAGCTTGCCTTCCCCCATGAGGTCCTCATATCTGATCTCAACATTTACCAACAGTGGATCGATAGTGAGCAAAAGTAACTGAGATCGAGATTTAAAATATTTGTGGCGGGTATCTTCCAGCTGATCATGAGTACTGGCGTGAATAAAACCGTCCTTTGGAAGTCCTTTATAGTGGGTCTGAGATTTTTCCTCTTTCCAGGTAGAGATATCGGTAATATGATATATCATCCGTTCGGACTCAGAGCTGAAGGGGAGATTCATTGGAAGAAACTTTATGGCAAATCCCACAAAGGCCTGGATATTGTTACTTATTTCGTTTAAACGATAATCTCGACTTAGACCAAATAAATGAATCGTCAAAACCTGGTACCCTCTCCAGCCTAAATAAATTGCAAAAACTCCTCCAAATAACAGAAACAGGGTTGGCCAGGGGTCCAAAAAATCGCGATAAAAGGCCACTGCAGTAAATGGAACACCTATTCCACCACTCAAGAGATAGAGCATGGCCTTGCGATGGCCAAATGTTATGTCTTTTACCTGCGGCAGTTTGTAACTGCTGGTCTGGTCTCGATAGTTGATTACCAGATGGTTTTCAGTCAGAGAAATTTTATTTTTTTCGTCATTGAGGTGTTCTAAATAACAAAACGCCCTAACCGGATCTGAAGCAGTCACAGGGGTGAATTTATAACGCAAAGCCCAAAGCGCCAAGCCACCTGCGTTAAGCACAAAAAAATGGTCGCAGCGCAGGCCACGACCATCATATTCATCTATATATTAATTAAAATTAGTTTCTTCTAATCCGTCTGTGTACTTGTCCGTTTGAGTGCCGTACCGCGGTAGCTCGTGAAGTAGAGCCATTGGGTCTTTTGACTGCAGCTGTGCGTTTTTTGGTACCATTGGGCCGGTTTACTCCAGCAGCCCTCTTTTTGGTTCCATCAGCTTTATTTACTCCGGCAGCCCTCTTTCTAGTACCATCAGCCTTATTTACTCCTCGAGCGCGGTATTTGTCACCATCAGCCTGATTTACTCCTCTAGCTCGGTATTTATCACCGTCAGCCTGATTGACACCTCGAGCCCTCTTTTTGGTACCGTCAGCCTTATTTACTCCGGCAGCCCTGTATTTAGTACCGTCGGCCTTATTTACTCCGGCGGCCCTGTATTTGTCACCATCAGCCTGGTTGACTCCTCTAACCTTCTTGATATCGCCGTCGGCTTCTTTACGGGTTATTGCATATTTTTTGTTTCCGTGGTCGTCCATCCCGGACCTTAACACAGTTACATTGCCTTTCTCGTCTTTGTAAATTTTACCATTGCCGTTAGGCTGGCTTTGAGCCAGACTTCGTCCGGCAGCAAAAAATACTAACAGTATTCCTAAAAAGTAGATTGTGTATGTTTTCATAATTTTCCTCGTTTTGATTTGATGTCCTCTTTGACCAACTTTAGTCAAAAAGGTTTAAAAAAGAGGAAAAATTATTTATCGAACGACGGTGGTGGTTTCCTGGGACTTGTGAAGTTTGCTATCATCAGCTGCGGCCCTAAAATCGCAGCTATTTACATATCCCAGCATAAATAATGCGGCCAAGCAGACCATCATACCCTTTAAAATTCTCATATAATGTATATATCAATTAAACAACGATCATAGCTGGAATACAAAAATATCGGTTTTGATGGCGAATAAAAGTAAGTTTAAGCTCAAATAGTACAGCTGAAAGGAATTAAACCTGGCTGAAGCATGATTATTAATGTCTAGAAACACCCTTTTTTTATTGGCTGTTGGCAGTTTCGTGCTATTCTGTGTGATGGGGTGGGCTATAATGGAATATTTTGGCCCTGTTTCTCTGATAGCAAGGTTACAACAGGGGGAACCCTTTGTCAGACAGATTATTTGGGGCCTGATTTTGGGACTGTCTTTAGGCGCGGCTGCCTGGCTACTCATAAGCCAACCGTTTTTAACCAGGACAAAAGAGTTTTTTGTCGATATTACCAGTCCCTGGAAGCTTACCCATCTGGAGATAGTATTGGTTTCCTGTTGTGCTGGAATTGGCGAGGAAATATTATTCAGGGGTGCGATTCAGCCTTTTCTTGGGATTGGATGGACCTCCATATTGTTTGTAATATTGCATGGCTACATAAGCCCTTTCAATGGGCCCTTAACCGTTTACGGAATATTTATGATACTGGCTATTGCATTGTTGGGTTTGGCCACCATTCATCTTGGGTTGGTAGTGGCAATTGTGGCACACATTATCATTGATATATTGTTGCTCATTAAGCTTTCCAGAGACAATGTAACTACTAGTTCGAAAGATTTCTCTCAGGAATAATACGGGTTGAAAAAGTATGGACGAAGCCTCCCGAGTATTTTGGGAATTTCATTAACTTAATTTCATAAAGAATTGACATGAATAAATACTTTAACATTATCATTTTTCTATGGAACATAAGCCCGTTGTGGGCCCAGGAATCAGCAACTATAAAGGTAGAACCGGCTACCTTAAAAATGGAGGTTGATGAGGAACGAACCATCCGAGCTGTGGTAATTGATGGCAGTGGTCATTTAATTAAGGACAGAACGGTGCTTTACTATAGTCACAAGGGTTTGTCGGTAGATTCATTGGGGAATATAAAGGCTTATGAGCCGGGAAACCATCAGGTAATCATCATTTCACCGGACAGCAGCGGCGATTTTTTAAGAATTGATTATACAATTCAAGTGGCTTTTCCACCTTTGGCCAAAATAGAAATCAAAGAAATACCTCAGAAGATTTATGCCGGGACTTCTTTTCCTGTGGCCATTGAAGTATACGACGAAAAGAATTTTAAGCGGGAAGACGTAAAGGTAATACTTAGTTCGTCGAACCCAGAGGTAGTCAGTTTTGATAGCTTCCACAATCTAATTGCTCAAAAGCCAGGCTCTTGCCAGGTAAGAGCGGCAATAGAGGGAATTGAAAGTGCGATGAAGGTTACCGTAATTGCCAACCCTGTGGTCAGACTGAAAATAAATGCTGATAAACAAGAGGCGAGAACTGGAGATGTGATACATATAGAAGCTAGTGCCTTTGATAAAAAAGGAAACAATATAAACGATGTTCCTCTCCATTATTCATTTGAAGGCCGTTCATACGATATAAGTTCCAATGCCAGCGGATTGATCAAACAAGATGGGCGATTTGTGGCGGATGAACCCGGGTTATATAACATAGCGGTTACCTCCGGGTCTTACCTGGCAAGGTTAAGTATTAACATTCTGCCTCGAAATGTAGATCAAAAGATAGAATTGGTGGGCTCAGGTCTGGTATCTGATAAACATACTTCTGATTTATGGATATGGGAAGGAGTTGACGGTAGGGATTACGCGGTAACGGGAACATGGGGAGCCGATGGTACGGCCTACTTCTGGGATGTTACAGATCCCTCTAATATTATTCGTATTGACAGCATACAGGTTGATGCCCGTACAGTAAACGACGTAAAAGTGTCTGAAGATGGAAGGATTTGCGTAATTAGTAGAGAAGGTGCCAGTAACCGAAAGAATGGCATCTTGATTCTGGATGTAGCTAATCCACATGAAGTTGAGATCATTAGTACTTTTACTAAAAATCTCACTGGTGGTGTACACAATTTATTTATTTACCGCAATCATGTTTACGCATTGAGTGATGGACAAAAATATTATATCATCAATATCGAAGACCCACAGGACCCTGTAATAGTAGGAAAGTTCGAGTTGGAAACTCCCGGTCATGCCATACATGATGTATGGGTTGAGGACGGCATTGCCTATTCGTCTAACTGGCAGGATGGAATCCAAATGGTTGATGTGGGCAATGGAATTGCTGGAGGATCTCCTTCAAATCCAGTACAATTTGCTTCCTACAACTACCCCAGTGGGGCCCATCATGCAACCTTCCCTTTCACCAGCCCCTCCACCGGAAAGTTCTATGCTTTACTTGGAGATGAGATTTTCCCCTACGGACTAAATTTAAATGGCCCCAATATAGCAGGGGGATTTTTACATTTTGTTGATTTTACTGATCTGGATAACCCTGAAGAGATAGCCCGTTTTGAAGTGCCGGGGGCAGGAACTCACAATTTTTGGATTGATGGGGAAACACTGTACCTGGCCTACTATAATGGTGGCGTCCGAGTGGTTGATATAAGTGGAGAACTTATGGGGGACCTATACAAGCAGGGACGGGAAATGGCTTATATCCTGCCAAGCGATCCTCAGGGTTATGTTCCCAACGCTCCTTTCACATGGGGCGCACAACTCCATAAAGGCCATATTTTTTATTCCGATTTCAATAGTGGGTTGTGGGCTGCAAAGTTAACCCCGGAAACACCTGATGAAACCAAAGTTGAAACAGATTAATCACGGTTTATGAAAAAGAAAACTTCCTTGTTGGTTATTGGCCTGTTGGTTGGATTGTCATCGATAGCACAAGATTATTATGTATACGTTACTGCTGAATCTGAGGACGAAGTGGCTGTAGTAAAGTTCAATGGTGAACAAGCAAAAGCTGTTCAAACTATTCAGGTAGGTGTTTGGCCTACTGAGATTGAGGGACCTCATGGGATTACCATCAGCCCGGATGGCAA
>QIEB01000640.1 GCA_003229495.1 Flammeovirgaceae bacterium | reverse complement strand
ATAAATTTGCAATATTTTTTATATATAATTCTTATATAAATATAGACAAAACTTATGACCCTTGCTCAACTCCGATATGCAATCAACTTACAGCAATTCATTTAAAAAGGCATTGCAGCTTATGGGTATCACCTAGCCCGTATTAAGCCTACCAATAAAAAACTCGACAATGAGCAGGCTTAGCAAAAAGATATTTAACCAAAGATGAAATAAAACTTAGTTAGAAATTCGTTGGGGTTGATTAATAACGTGATTAATCACGTTATTCTTACAAAATAATTTTCAGAAGGGGAGACTCGAAACCCTTACTCTATACCCGTATCTATAACTCAGACCTGCATAAAGTGCCACGACTTTTTTGAAATTGAGCTAAGAAAGCCATCCCTTTTCTTATTTTTGTGCCATGGATCAACGGTATCAGCAACGAGGAGTTTCATCTTCCAAAAAAGAGGTCCATCAGGCCATTCAAAAAATCGATAAAGGGCTTTTCCCAAAAGCTTTCTGCAAGATTGTCCCGGACCATCTGGGAGGTGATCCGGACTACTGCAATATCATGCATGCAGATGGTGCCGGCACCAAGACATCCCTGGCATATATATATTGGAAAGAAACCGGCGATCTAAGTGTATGGGAAGGGATTGCCCAGGACGCAGTGGTGATGAATGTGGATGATCTATTGTGTGTCGGGGCAATGAGTCAGATCCTTTTGTCTTCCACCATAGGGAGAAACAAGAAACTGATCCCCGGAGAGGTAATTACCGCTTTAATAGAAGGTACTGAGAATTTTCTCCAAATGCTTAGAGAGCATGGAATATCCATAAACAGTACCGGAGGTGAAACTGCAGACGTTGGCGATTTGGTAAGAACGATTATAGTAGACAGTACAGTAACTGCACGGATGCCCAGATCAGAAGTAATAAGTAATGACAGAATCGGACCAGGCGATGTGATTGTAGGTTTGGCATCCTTTGGACAGGCAAATTACGAAACCACATATAACGGGGGGATGGGGAGCAATGGTCTCACCTCGGCCCGGCATGACGTGTTTGCAAAATATCTGGCCAAAAAATTTCCTGAAAGCTTTGATATGAAAGTACCGGAAGCTTTGGTGTACTCTGGGACAAAGTCCCTGCAAGACCCTATCAATGGCCTGACTTTGGATGCCGGACGATTGGTATTGTCACCCACCCGGACCTATGCGCCCATTATAAAATCGGTTTTAACTGCCTACAGGGAACAGATACATGGGATCATTCACTGCACCGGAGGGGGCCAAACTAAGGTTTTGCATTTTATTGAGCGCCTACACATTGTGAAAGATCAACTATTTGATACTCCTCCCCTCTTCAGATTGATCCAGGAAGAAAGCAAAACCAACTGGCAAGAAATGTACCAAGTCTTCAACATGGGGCACCGTATGGAAATTTATCTGCCTCAGGAATTTGCCCGGGAGGTTATTGAGGTATCAGAAAGTTTCGGGGTACAGGCCAAGATTATTGGGTATGTCGAGGGAGCTGATCGCGCAGGCTTGACTATTAGTTCAAATTATGGTGTGTTTACTTATTCGTAGAGCGCAGGGAGCTGGGCGTTGGGCGCTTGAACTTTGATATTTATTTGACCATATGATATTTGGGTTTTGGTGCTTCTAATATTATCTTACTGATACATTAATCCCACTTTTTCAAGGACAATGATATCCGCAAAAAATCTCCTCACTTGCCTCCTACTGTTTCAATCACTATTCAATTTCGCTCAGGAAATCGCCTTGACCTTTGACGACGCCCCGCGCAGCGACGGTGGCCTATATACTGGATTAAAACGAAGTGAAATCCTTATTAAAAAACTGGAACAGTACAATGTTCCTCAGGTGGCCTTTTTTGCTAACTCAGGCAAATTAGACGCCGTTGGTGAATTGAGACTTAAAATGTACGGTCAGGCAGGACATATCATTGCCAATCACAGCCACACCCATCCTCATATTCATGACGTTGGGGTGGAGAACTTTATTGATGACATTAAAGAAGCGCATCAAGCGCTAAATCAGTTCCCGGGATTCAGGCCATGGTTTCGCTTTCCCTTTTTGGAGGAGGGAAGAGATGAAAATACCCGGGATCAGATTAGATCCGCATTGGATGACATGGGTTATATCAATGGATATGTCACAGTGGATAACTATGATTATTACCTTGAATTCCTGTATCAACAGGCGCTAAAAGAAAACAAAAAAATTAATTACGACCTCCTGCAAGAACTTTACATCGAACATCTTTGGGAGAGTATCCAGTTTTATCAAAAAATTGCCCTGAAAACTCTTGGGCGGTCACCGAAACATGTGTTACTGCTGCATGAAAACGACCTGGCAGCTTTATTCCTGGATGATTTGATCTCGTTTCTGAGAGGAGAGGGGTGGCTGATAATTTCCCCGGAAGAGGCTTATAAAGATCCCATTGCCCAGCACATTCCGAAAGTGCTGATGAATGGTCAGGGCAGGGTAGCAGCCATAGCCAAAGAAAAAGGAATGGCTGGCAAAGACCTGGTACAGAAATCCGAGGACGAGCAGTATCTGAAAGACTATTTTATCAAGAAAAAAGTGTTTCGCTAGCCCTCTTTGAAACAGCAAGCCTGGGTTCCCTTTCCTGATACTTCTCATATAAAAGAGTGCGCATCATCTGATTATAAAAGCTCCTGCACGCCAGTTGACGCAAAGGGAAACTGTGAAAGTAGACATCGAAATCTGGAAGCAACTGATTTTGTTGTCTGGCGGTTACCTTAAAAAATCGGTACATCAGCCATATCATCATTTTTTGCCATCCGGGGCTATCTCGGTCTACATAGAAGTCGGTATGGATCCATCTACCGCCAGGCCTAAGTGCATCGAAAAGCAGTTCTAACACTCTTTCAATATCCTTTCCTTCAAAAACATCAAGTACAAATGGAGTAATAACTACGTCGTAAACATTTATTTTATCCACCAAATCCTTTTCAGTACCGCAAGTGAAGCAAAGGTTATCATTTTCGGGAGTAACCCTGGCTTTGGCTTTTGATATCATGGCTTCGGATGATTCCAGATAGTGGATCCAGGCATAAGGGTACAGATGCAACAAAGGTGCGATCATGTGTCCCGTACCTCCTCCAAAAACTAATATTTTCTTAGGAACCATTAAGTCTGACAGGAAGTGGTTCTGGGCAGCCACCAGTTGATTCCCAAAAACAATTTGTGCCAGAAAGTCGTAGCAGCAAGCGATGCGGTCATAGTTGGTATCCCTGATCATAATACCATAACAGGTATAAAAAAAATCCCATCTCCCAGGAAACGATAAAGGTCATAGTTTCTAAAGAATTCAGGCCATTTAAAAATTGCCATCAATGAAAAAGCCATTAATATAATGATCCATTGACTGTTCTTGATCGCATCCTGATCAGACCATGTGAGCCAGCATACGGTAGCCGTTAGCAATATCAATATAAGCAGCACCATTGCCAGAGTTCGGGCCCTTGATTTGCCAATACTTCTGGCAAGTGATCCGAAGTTTTGACTATGGTCGATTTCCATTTCAAAGTAGGAAAACACCAGTAAATTGCTAAACGCCAATACTATGAATTGTATGGTAACCAGCATAAGTGGGATGGTGATAACACCCTGATACAATGAATACGGGCCCACCAGAATCCCACAGGTATAAACCAACGCCACTATTATTTCTTTATGGTACAACGATTTCTGTTGGAACCCCATGATGATAAAATAACCTGCAACCACCAACGTCAGTCCAATTCCCCAACCCCTGGTAACAGTCGGAAGATAACACAGCATAACCACACCAACAACAATACCCAATACCACCAGCACTGATAGCACTATGGAGTTATTCTTATGGAAATGGTGTCTAAAAGTTTTTACGGGATTTTGACTTCGAGAAGCATCCCATAAATGGTCCATGGTATAGATGGTCCACACTGCCAGGGCCAGAGTTACCAAAATTATCGCCGGCAACGATACCTTAAAAAGTTTTGCAAAAAATAAGCTGCTAATCACTGCACCCAAAACAACATCGAGGCTTAAAGCATTTATGTAACGGTACAAAGCCATAGAGGTATCTTGGTGCCCCGCTTTAGTCTACGTTTCTGCTAATTTGTAGACAAAGCTTCTGCTCCGGCGACAATTTCCAGGATCTCCTTGGTAATGGCAGCCTGCCTGGTACGGTTATAAGTCAACTTCAATTCCTTCAAAAGCTCCCCGGCATTCTCGGTAGCTTTATCCATGGCAGTCATTCTTGCTCCTTGCTCAGCAGCATTGGACTCAAGTAGCGCCGTATGAAATTTAACTTTGAGGGATTTGGGAATAAGCTCCTCTATAATCTCCACTTTTGACGGTTCATAAATATAATCAGTAGCCGATGTCTTCTGGTGGTCCTGTTCACCTGAAGAAACCACCGGCAGAAATTGTTCAGTCTGAAGGATTTGGGTAGCTACATTCTTGAATTCGTTATAGACTATATCAACACGATCGAACTTCTCTGCCAGAAACCCATCCATAACAAATTCAGCAGCCTTGCGAGCATGATTGAAAGATAAAGACCCAAACAACTTTGCATAGTGGTCTACTAGCTTTACTCCTGCTCTAGTATAAAAATCCAGCGATCGTTTGCCAATTGGCATAATAGTCAGATTTCCTGATTCTCTGACAGCATTATATTTATCATTGATAAGCTGGCTAGTAGCTTTGAAAACGCTACTGTTAAAAGCCCCGCACAGTCCTTTATCAGAAGTAATGACCACTACCAATACATTTCTTGCTGATCTCTTTTCCGCATAAGGATTGACTACTTCCCGGTCATTATCTGCGGATACATTTTGAAGAACCTCTGACATTTTTTGAGCATAGGGTCTCATCCGGATTATTAGATCCTGTGCTTTCCTTAATTTTGCGGCAGCCACCATCTTCATTGCTTTGGTGATCTGTTGGGTGGAGGAAACTGACGCTATTCTACTTTTTACCTCTTTTAAGTTGGCCATTCTTTAAGAATGATTGGTGAATTTTTTAGCCATATCACCTGCCTCCTTTTTCAGGACTTCCAGTGTATGATCGTCTAGTTTTCCCTCCCGAATGTTGTCCATAACATCTTTGTGTTGGGTTGTCATAACTGCCAGAAACTCCTTCTCATACTGTTTAACCTTATTCACAGGCACTTTATCCATATAACCCCTGGTAGAGGCATAAATCACCGCCACCTGTTGGGCTACCGGAACCGGCGCATACTGTGCTTGTTTAAGTACCTCCTGGTTTCTTCGGCCACGGTCAATGGTCAATTGAGTGGCTGCATCCAGATCTGATCCGAATTTTGAGAAGGCTTCCAATTCACGAAACTGTGCTTGATCCAGCTTCAAGGTCCCTGCCACTTTCTTCATTGACTTGATTTGAGCATTTCCACCTACCCTTGATACGGATATCCCCACATTAATCGCGGGACGTATACCCGAGTTGAATAAATTAGTTTCCAGGAAGATCTGTCCATCTGTAATTGAGATTACATTAGTAGGAATATATGCTGATACATCATTAGCCTGAGTTTCTATAATAGGCAAGGCAGTCAGAGATCCTCCGCCCTTTACCAGATGCGTGATTGATTCTGGCAAATCATTCATTTTTTGGGCTATTGAGTCGTTGGCATTGATTTTAGCAGCGCGCTCCAATAGGCGTGAGTGAAGATAAAATACATCTCCAGGATATGCTTCACGTCCAGGAGGGCGACGCAACAGAAGCGACACTTCACGATATGCAACCGCCTGCTTAGACAAGTCATCATATACCACCAATGCCGGTCTTCCTGAGTCTCTAAAATACTCTCCTATGGCAGCCCCGGTAAAGGGAGCAAAGTACTGAAGGGGTGCAGGGTCTGAGGCATTTGCTGCCACTACCACCGTATAATCCATAGCTCCACCCTTTTCAAGTGCCAATACTACACCGGCCACAGTAGAGGCCTTTTGGCCACAGGCGACATAAATACAAATTACCGGTTCCCCGCGGTCGTAAAACTCGCGTTGGTTAATGATGGTATCAAGTCTGACGGTCGCCAATGATCAACTCCCTTTGACCCCTTCCAATGGGAATCATTGAGTCGATGGCTTTGATCCCTGTTTGTAAAGGCTCACTCACCGGCTCACGATAGATAACACCAGGGGCTTTTCTCTCCAAGGGCATCTCAAAGGTTTCTCCAGCTAAAGGGCCCTTACCGTCTATTGGCTCTCCGAGCGTGTTGATAACCCTTCCCAACATCCCCTCTCCCACCTCAATGGATGCAATGGTTTGTGTGCGTTTTACGGTATCACCTTCTTTGATTCCTTGAGTGTCTCCGAACAGTACTACCCCAACATTATCTTCCTCTAGGTTAAGGACCAAGCCTTTTAGTCCGTTCTCAAATTCAACCAATTCTCCTGCCTGAACTTGAGATAAACCATAAACTCGGGCCACACCATCACCAACTTGTAAAACGGTGCCAATTTCTTCTAATTCAGCTTCAGTCTTAAAGTTTGATAATTGTTCTCTTAGTATTGCCGAAACTTCATCCGGGCGAACTTCTACTGACATATTCTTACTTTATAATTAGATCAATACCTGAATTCTCAGGATTTTGAAAACTTCAATTTCAACTCTTTTAATTTACTTCTTAGGCTTTCGTTAATTTGTTTTCCACCCAACTTAAGCACATAGCCGCCGATGAGCTGGTCATCGATCTCCTCCTCCAACTCAATCTCTTTATTACCAGTGAAATGCCCAACCAGATGCTTAAACTCACTCCGAAGTGAATCGTCCAAGGGAAAGACGGTAGTGACTTTGGCCATACCGATTTCATGAATGATATTATATTGCAAATGGAACTCTCTGGTTATTGCATGAAGAAACATTTCCCGATTTTTCCGGGTAATAATATTAAGAAACGTGGTGGTAATCTCATTAACTTTACCGTGAAATAACGCCATGAGAATCTGTGATTTCATGTGATTGCTGATAATTGGATTTTTCAACATTAACCTAAAATCCCTGTTCTCGTCGCAGATCCTGGAAAGCAATTGCATATCTTCATGGACTTCTTCCAGTAACCCTTGCTCTTTAGCCAGGATCATCAAAGATTTGGCGTATCGGGAGGCTACTCGATGTTCCGACATGATTTAGCGGGTGTTTATTTCCTTAATAAACTGATCCACCAGCTGACGTTGGCTCTTATCATCCGCCAAATTCCTTCGCATAAGCCTCTCTGCAATTTCCATGGACAATGAAGCTACTAGTTCTTTTATTTCCGCCAGAGCAGCCTCCTTCTCACTATTGATCAAGGTTCGCGCATCCTCAAGCATCTTTCCTGAAATTTTGGAGGTATCGTTTTTGGCCTCCTCCTTGATGGTGTTAGCAGTTCCAAGGGCCTCCTTAATAATCTCGTCTCTTTCCAGTCTGGCTTCATCCAATAATTTCTCGTTATCAGATTTTAGCTTGTCCATTTCCTCTCTGGCCCTTTCGGCTGATGATAAGGATTCCTTTATCGAATCTTCGCGGTCCTTTAGTCCTTGAAGAATTGGCTTCCAGGCAAATTTCTTCAGTATGGCTAATACTATGGCGAATGACAACGTCATCCAAAAGATGAGTCCAATATCAGGGG
>QIEB01000342.1 GCA_003229495.1 Flammeovirgaceae bacterium | reverse complement strand
TGGCCACATACAGGTCCAGATCTCCGTCCTTATCGTAATCGAAAAAAGTGGCCTGGGTACTGTGTCCCTGGTCCGCGATACCTGCTTCTTTAGCACCCTCCTGAAACACGGGAACTCCTGACTTATCATTGCCTTTATTGACAAATAGCAAGTTTTCTGTAGTAGTCCATTTTCCGGAGACACTAACATAAATATCCATCCAACCATCATGATTGACATCTACCATGGTGACCCCGGTAACCCACCGATCATCTGCTGCTACCCCGGCTTGATCAGTAATATCTTCAAAGACCAACCCTCCTCGATTGAGATAGAGTTTATTCGGGACCTGATTTCCCGTAAAGTAAATGTCTTGCAAACCATCATTATTAACATCACCAACGGCCACTCCTCCTCCCATGTATAGATACGGGTAGGTGAAATAATTAACCACAGAATCTTCGTTAAGATGATTAGTAAAATCTATTCCGCTCTGCTCCGGACTGAGACGGATGAAAATTTGGGTTATTTCTTCCTTATTTGAAGAGGGCTGATCATTTCCTGTTTGACAGGATATAACACCGATTACTACCAATATCAATAAAATCCCAAAGCTTTTTCTCATACCACACTCGCTGTTTTCAGTCAATAAATTTAACCCGGATTATGCATTAGACTTCGTAATGAGAGCCACAAATGGCTGTAAGATAGGCACTCGCACAGGTTTTTGCAACGGAAACATAGCATCGCTATGGTGAGTAGGATTCCGATAGCTATCGGAAGAGCAAGCGCCTAGATTGTAGTCAGTTATGGTTTGGAATAGATTTCTAGTGCATAATCCGGGTTTAACAACCCTCCAAAGGAAGTAGGTTCCCTGCCACTTTCGGAAGCTCGATAAAAGAAAAACCCTGAAGTGAGTATTACTCTACTTCAGGGTTTTCGCTAAATCTATCTGTATTTATTAATACCCTGGATTCTGGGTTAATACATCAGTTCCTTGAAGATCAATTTCATTCTGAGGAATGGGCAAATATTCGTTATTGTTTGCTGTAAAAACAGCGCCTACATAATAGGGAATAAATTGAGATTCATAGGCTATATACGCATTCAACTCCTGAGCGGCAATGCCCCAACGAACCAGGTCATACATTCTATGACCTTCACCAGACAACTCCAACTTACGTTCCATGCGTAAAGCAGTACGTGCATCGTCTTGACTTAATCCTGCAGGATATGGATTGATAAGATAATTAGCCGGCGAACCTGGAATCAGTGATGCTGCCGCCCGGGTCCTCACCTGATTGATTAAAGCCATGCCATCACCCGCATTACCCATTTCGATATCGGCCTCTGCCGCCATCAATAATACGTCCGAATAGCGAATGATGTTCTGATTCACCGCGGTATAACCGGGTGTCCAGGAAGAAACATCATTCTCCACCCCACTACCTGCCGCGTAATAGATAAACTTTTTAGGTGAGAACGGACCGCCAGTGGGCTGTTCACGGATCCAATCAGCGCCTGGATGAGGCCCCCAATCCGCATAGGGTACGTCACGACGTCCCACACTGTGGTCTACTCTGGGATCAATAGTTTTAGGGTCTATGGTAAAGGCATCGCCGCTTAGCAATCCATCATCCGAAATAACTTCTTCGCCAGCATTGTTCCAGGCACCATCTTTTAAAGGAAGCCCGGCAGGGTCGGTTCGGAAGGAATTTACCAGTTCAAAACTGGGTTGATTAAATCCACAACAACCTCCGGGCCTTGGAGGACCGGTAGAACCATGTGGAAAATTCAACACCAACGCGGGGTTGGCGTTCTGTACTGATCCGGTCCCGGCAGCAGCTTGAATGGCGAATACTGATTCTTGACCATTGTCAAATGTGGAACGGAAATTATCAGCATAGTTAGCCATCAATCCATAAGGTGTTCCGCTGGCAGTAACCCCACTGGCAATCACCATATCCAAAACGCCTTTGGCCTCCGCCCATTTTCCCTGGAAAAGAAAGGTCTTACCAAGATATGCAGCAGCAGCCCATTTGTTGGCTCTTCCAGCATCTGGGGCGGTATCATCTAAATTGTTCATGGCAAATTGGAAATCCGCCTCGATAAAAGGCCATAGGTCCTGATTGTTGGGAACCGGAGTTATCTCATCCCAGTTCTCATCCACATAAGGTACATTGTTGAAATTTTTCTTCAGGTCAAAATAATAATGGCCCCGAAGAAAACGTGCTTCTGCAGCAATACGGGTTTTATCGGCCTCGGCCACATCTTCCGCCAACGCTATCAGCGCTAGTACGCCATTGGCCCTGGCAACTCCTTCAAAGGTAGACTCGTATTTCTGATTTACCGAGACATTATTGGTCTGTGCGGCATAAGCCATTATCTCATTTACCTGGGATTGGTCTCCAGCGTTGGTACCCTTATTAGATTCTCCTCCCAGTAAGGTGCCCCAGAACCAGTTTCCGCCATCTGAATAAAACCCACTGCGTCCTAAAAGCTGCGCATATGCTCCAATCAAAGTACCTTCCAAACCAGCCAGGGTGGTTAACTCCGCCTGGCTAAGTGACCCTGTGGGGGCTACTTCCAGAAATTCGTCGGTGCATGACACGGTAGACATAATCACTACCGCCATAGTCATAAACATTAATCTTATTATTTTTGATTTTTTCATCATTATCTATTTTTCTATTAATGATTGTTCTTACTAGAATGCCACGTTAACTCCTATAGTGTATTGCCGGGTGATAGGAATATTTCCCCGGTCAATTCCGAAGCGTGTATCAGCCAGACCACCTACTGCAGGATCCAAACCATCATATCCACTAATGGTGAATAGATTATTAGCGGTGACAAAGACCCTTAACTTGGTCATACCCCAACGGTCCAAGGTTGGCGTGGGGATGTTATAACCAATGGTCAGGTTTTGTAATCTGAAATAAGAACCATCTTCTACGTAGAAATCATTGGACTGGGTATTAGTACTGAAATTAGAGACATTCTCATAAATGGGAATCTCTGCACCCAGATTATTAGGAGTCCAGGAATTTAGTACACGTTCACTGATGCCAGCACCAGGGAACAGCGGGTAGAAATCCGAGAATAGTTTGGAAATATTATAGATCTCATTACCTACTAAACCATACCCATAGACCTGAGCATCAAAGTTTCTCCAGTTAACTTTAAAAGTAATTCCACCAGTGAAATCCGGGATCGGGTTACCAATACTGGTACGGTCATTCAGGTCAATGACACCATTACCATCAATGTCCACGAAGCGGAATCGTCCGGGAGCTGCGCCCTCCTGAGTGGCATGGGCATCAACCTCTCCCTGATTGGCAAATAAACCATCTGTTTTAAATCCAAAGAAATTACTTAACGGTTGTCCCAATTGATTTAGCGTCGGACTAATACCTCTAAAATCTCTATTAAATTGGGGCAGATCGTCTACACCCGGAGCTAATTTAGTGATTTCGTTATCCAGTAAACTGCCATTAACGGTCAATTCATAGGTAATCTCACTGGAAATATCTCCATAAATTTTAAACTTCAGATCTATTCCTTTATTTTCCATTTCTCCTACGTTAACGGAAGGAGCGGAAGCCCGGAATCCAGTTTGAACGGTCACCGGTAATTGGAATAACAAGTCTTCAGTGGTATTCTTCCAAAAATCAAGCACTACATCGACCCTTCCGCCCCATAACAAGGCATCAATACCGATATTAGTGGTAATCTTTTTCTCCCAAGCCGCAGCAGGGTTTCCAATACGATTTCTGTAGAATCCCGTGGCTGCACCGGCATTGGATCCTCCAATATCATATACAGACCTGCCTAAGCTGGTGGCAAACAAACTAAACTGATTGTTAGGATTCACATTATTGGAGTTTCCAATTTCCCCATAACCACCCCGAATCTTCAAATCATCGATCCAACTGGAGCCGCTGAGGAATCCTTCCTCCGAGAGTCTCCAACCTGCTGAAAAAGAGGGGAAAGTACCGCGTCTTGTTTCCGCACCAAACCGTGAGGACCCGTCGTTACGTACTACAAAGGTAAATAGATATTTATCTCTGAAATCATAGGTCAGCCGGCCAAAGTAGGAAGAAAAATTAACCCCGTTCCCGTTACCGCCATCTACTACCCGGTTCTCAACCGTACTCAAGGTTACGAAATCAGTGGTTTCTGCAAATGGATTAATACCAAAACCGGTAGAGGAACGAAAGGTTCCGGTATTCAAGGCTTCTTGTCCTGCCAATATGCCAAAACTATGGTCACTGCCAACCTCAAAGCTATAGGTTAAAGTATTGGTCCATACCCAACTGGTGGCATATACACTAGATTGTCGGAAAGTAAAAGCGCCATTGTTCTCAGAGTTCTCATAGGATCTACGGGTATAATTAAGATCGTTACCGTTTAAGTACCTTCCTCCGAAACTGGTACGAGCTACCAAATTTTCAATGGGCTCATACTCCATGTATACATTACCGAAAATTTGTACATCAAAGTTCCGGTCATCTGCGTTACCATCCTGGGCGGCCACTGGGTTTCTTGGATTGTTAAACCCCGGCGCTGTAGTGCCTCCATAGCCTCCAAACTCATCAAAGACAGGAATAATGGGAGACATTCTGGTTGCGTCCAGGACCAAATTCTCATCCTCCGAAGAACCCTGTCCTCCATTTCCACCCATAAGCTGTCGTGTCGCCCGATAGGTAGCCTGTATGTTTTCTCCAATACGCAGGTTTGGACGTAAATCGAATTCAGTGTTCACACGCATAGTGTGACGTTCCAAAATACCATCTTGAGTCTGCATATTTAATCCCACATAGAAACGATTGCCTTCACCGCCGCCGTATAAACCAATGTTATGGCGCTGTAAAAATGCGTCCCGGGAAATTGCGTCCCACCAATTAGTACCTGATTTGTTGGCCCTGATCACCTGGTAAATTGGCCCTGCAGCAAAATCGATATTATATTTTTCAGCTTCTGAGGGCAGGTCGATACTTCCAATTACACCTGCGTTTCCACCTACCAACAACCAGTCAGGCAGCACAGGTTCATTGCCGGTACCATACTGAGGGTGGTTGAAAACCGGAGTCACTCCATCTTGAAGGGCTGCGTTGCGGATGGCATTCCAGGTCCAATCCGCCTGGCCCTGGGGACTCAACATAGGGTTCTCTGAACCAGGAGTGGTAACACCAACCATTCCGTTGTAAGTGATCTTCATGGGCCCGGAACCTTTCTTCCCTTGCCTGGTAGTATATACAATTACTCCGCCGGCAGCACGGGCGCCATAAATGGCAGCCGCAGTGGCATCCTTCAAAACTGTAGTAGATTGTATGTCATCCGGTGACAAGAAGTTTGTGGATTCCACAGGTACACCGTCAACTATATACAGTGGCTGGTTTCCACCTAATGCCCCGTATCCACGGATTCGCACCTGGCTGTCAGTACCCGGCTGACCATTGGTAATTACCGTTACACCGGCTACTCGGCCCTGTAATTGCTGCTCTACGTTGCCGCTGGGGACCGCAGTCAAATCAGCGGGTTCCACTATTGCAACAGATCCCGTAGTCTCTCTTCGTGTGTCCACGGAATAGCCAGTAACAATCACCTCTGCCAGCGCCTGGATATCAGGTGAGAGGTTAATATTGATGGTATTCTGGTTACCTGCCAGATTTTGGTTGCCCACAATAATTTCCTGGGTAACGAATCCAACGGAAGAAAATGCCAAGACATCACCAGGATTGGCTTGCAAATTATATTGTCCGTTAATGTCAGTCACGGTACCCCGTGTGGTTCCTTTGATGAGGATGTTGACTCCGGGAATGCCATCTCCGGTCTCGTTATCCAGAATAGTTCCGGTAACTTGACGTTCCTGTGCCATCACCAAAGAAAAACTCATCATCATTATACAGATCAAACCGATCTGCTTGCCTCGTTCTTTAAAACGACTTAAGTAAGTAGAGTTTTTAAACATGTGTTGTAAGGTTTAGTTTATTAAAATTACTTATTAATTCTGCCTATATATTAGTCGATAATTCTGTACTCCAATGTCTGTCGGAAGTTTGATAATGAACTGAATTTGCAGTACAGGCTGATTTTAAGATCCGTCTGTACATCGGTCAATTCAGCCATACACGGTGTTTAACTTCAACGAACACATTTTTACCAAGCACAATTTAATTAAAATTGTGCTAAAACCTATAACCGAATCCCCGAAAAACATCAACTAGGAGACAAATACTCCATTTTAAAGGCCATCGGATTAGTACCTGTGGTATTTTTAAAGACCCTGTTGAAATAGGAAATACTCTCAAAGCCACACTGAAAGCAGGTTTCCGTAATCTGATTTCCCTGTTGTAGCAGTTTTTTTGCCACATCAATGCGATAATGGTTTACAAATGCTGTAAAAGTAAGTTTTGTCATTTTTTTGAAATAGCGGCAAAAAGCCTCTTTAGTAAGATTACTTAAATCTGCCACTTCACTTAGTGTTATCTTTCTTTGATAGTTGGCATCAATAAACTGATATATTTGATTCAATCGTTTTTTCTCTCTCTTACCATGAGGGTTCTGTACCGGGTGTGCATGTAACAAGTTTTGATCAGGAGCGTGAGCCAAAATCTGAAATATTTGGAGTACCTCCATCAACCGATCAAATTCATTCAAGTCTGGTAATTTTTTAAGTCTTTGTCCCACCTGGTCCATAGTCGCTCCCCCAAAGCTGACTCCGTGCTGTGATTTTTCAAACAACCCCTGTATAGCCCCAAGTTCGGGTATAGCGGAAAATGCCGATTTCAAAAAGTCCGGTTTAAGATGCAGCACTATTTTTTCATAGTACCCTTTTACTCCGTAGTCAAAGTTTAAATGTGGGATATTGGCACCTATAAACACCAGATCACGGTTCTGAAAGGTAGAATTATGCTCTCCAACATGGCGATTTCCATTAGTTCCTTCGATTAGCACTAACTCATACTCAGGATGAAAATGCCAGAAGAAGAAATCACTTAAGTTGGGATTCACTAAAATATTCAGTGAACTGCCTGCGACACTGATAATCTCTTCCAAATGTACTTTCACCTGCTAAATTTAATATAATTATCATTAGTCAACATTAAATATGTTTCAAAATATCAATATAGTTCAAATAATGATCATTATGGGTGTAGATTGACATGCATTACAGGCCTACCTTTGTGTCATACAGTAAAATCATAAAATCATGGAAGCAGACATCGAAAAACGCGCCACCAATCCAAATCAACACCACCGGGAAATCCCTGGCAACCCCTCTACCGCCACCAGCAGTCAGATTATGCTGAATGACCGATCCAACGGCAAACCATTACGGGTACTTAGTGAAGAAGACTGGCAGTTTTGGATTCACAACGGTTATGTGATCATCAAAAATGCTGTTCCCCGGGAACAAGCGCAGGAGACGGCAAATTTTCTATGGGAGTTTGAAGAAAAAGATCCTAAAGACCCCGGTAGCTGGTACACCAAAGAACGGGCTGAGATCCAAATGAAAGAATTGGCGGGAACCGGTATGGTGGAAGTCTATAACAATCAATTCCTTTGGAACAATCGCCAGACCCAAAGGGTGTACGATGCTTTTGCAGATATATGGGGAACTGAAAAACTATGGGTCACTATAGACCGGGCAAATTTGAATTTTCCCATCAAGCCTGGATATGGGTACAGAGGCTTCATCCACTGGGATTACGATCCTGAAACCACACCTCAGAATGTTCAGGGGGTACTGGCACTGGCCGATCAAACAGATGAACAAATGGGGGGGTTTCAATGCATTCCTGAATTGTACCGGACCTATGATTCCTGGAAGCTTACCCAACCGGCAGACAGGGACCACTTCAACCCGGACGTAACTGGATTGGAAGATGAAATCGTCAAAGTTTCCCTGAAGGCTGGAGATTTACTAATATTCAACTGCACCCAGCCACATGGAATTCGACCAAACAAAAGCAAAGATCAGGTGCGTATTGCCCAGTACATTTCAATGATGCCTGCAGAGGAAGACAATGAAGAAATGCGGAACTGGCGCATCAACTCCTGGAAAAACAGGATAGCCCCCGAAGGTTATGCTTTCCCTGGAGACCCCAGGAATTGGGAACGGGAAAAATACCCCGCCGCTCAGCTCAGTGAATTGGGACAAAAATTGCTGGGACTAAAAAGTTGGTAAATTTCTAAACTCTTTTCTTTAATTTAGGATCTTGAATCAAACACAAGGTCCTTTATGATCACTACCCTGGATATCCTGGCCATAGTGCTATATTTTGTGGGTATTTTCGCTTTGGCCATTTGGGTCACCAGAAAAGATAGAAAGCAAAGAGGGTCCACTGATTATTTCCTGGCCAGCCGCGATGCTGGTTGGCTAATAATAGGAGCCTCATTGTTTGCCTCTAATATCGGCGCTGAACACATCATTGGCCTGGCGGGTTCAGGTGCAAGGGGTGACATGCCGGCAGCACAGTTTGAAATACTGGCATCGTTGGTATTGATAGTGCTGGGATGGCTTTTTGTGCCGTTCTATTTAAAAAGCGGGGTATTTACCATGCCTGAATTTTTGGAGCGCCGTTACTCTTCCGGAGCGCGCATTTACCTATCTATTGTATCTATTCTGGCCTATGTTCTGACAAAAATATCCCTCACAATTTTCGCCGGGGCATTGGTTTTCGAAGTGCTTGGCATTCCGTTCTGGACCGGAGCGCTGATTGTAGTGCTAACTACAGGACTCTACACTATTCTGGGTGGTTTTAAGGCGGTATTATATACTGATATGGCACAGCTGTTCTTGTTATTAGGAGGTATGTTGCTGGTGACATTCTATGGATTCCAGGCCATTGGGGGTTGGGATGGGATGCGGATGGCGGTGGACCAAACAGCCGCTGCTTCAGGTTTAGATTCTACTGATTTCTTTAATTTATGGCGCCCCGGAGATGATTCTTCCTATCCTTGGACGGGTATGCTTTTCGGAGCTCCAATCCTCGGTATTTGGTATTGGTGCACAGACCAGTTCATCGTACAAAGAGTGCTCTCTGCCAAAAATATTTCGCATGCACGGGCGGGATCTCTTTTCGCCGGCTATATGAAGCAACTGCCCTTATTTATATTTGTAATTCCAGGAATATTGGCCTATGGATTGGCAGGAACTGGTCTATTGTCACTCGATCTGAACAACCCCGATAAGGCGCTTCCAATTTTAATTTCTGAAATCTTGCCTTCAGGAATCAAGGGTTTAGTTTTGGCGGGATTATTGGCCGCATTGATGAGCTCATTGTCCTCGGCATTTAACAGCTGTTCTACCTTATTTACCATTGATTTCTATAAAAAATTCAAGCCACGGGCCAAAGAAAGAGAACTGGTATGGGTAGGTCAGCTGGCCACAGTGATCCTGGTGATTTTCTCATTGATGTACATCCCATTGATGAAAGTGCTTACCGAAGGAGGAGGTATTATTCAATATATGCAAAGTGTACAAGCCTATATATCCCCGCCCATTGCCGCCGCATTTTTACTGGGATTGTTTGTGCCACGCATCAATGCCACAGGAGCCATTGTGAGCTTATGGACAGGATTTGTCATTGGTGGAGTCCGGTTGATTTGCGAGTTCTTGCTAAAGGAGGGTCAAATTGTCAGTGGTCAATATCCTATTATAGATGCCTTGGTAGCAGTTAATTTCCTGCACTTTGCACTGTATTTGTTTTTATTTTCGGTTCTTATACTTTTTGCATTTAGTCTGCTTACACCACCTCCACCCCTTAGTAAACTACAAGGAGTAACATTCACTACCACGGGATCAAATTTCTTTGAAGTACGACAGAAGGAAGTCATCTTTACCGCTGGATTATTGGTGATAGTATTGCTTATCTGGTTTATTTTCAGCGAATTAGGAATAGCGGGATAATTCTTAGAAAATAACAAAATTTCCAATAGTTCGTCACTCGGTAAAACCGAGCGCCAGAGTTGGTATTTGTAGCAGCTTGCTGCTTACAAGTACTGATTAATTATATTTTCATACAATTCCTGTTGGCCGCTTCGCATTTCAGGCTCACCGTTGCTGGTTGCTAAATTCTTAAGATCCTCTAAAACCATATTGCCAGCTTCAAATTTTTGTCCCTCGGGAGCATCAAAACTACGGTAGCGCTCAGCGCGGAGCGCCTTATATTGGCTATGCTCCAATATTTCATGGGCTATAATCAACGCTTTGGCAAATGCATCCATAGCGCCGATGTGGGCATGGAAAATATCTGCCAGATCAGTACTGTTTCTGCGGGTCTTGGCATCGAAATTAACTCCGCCACCCTGAAAACCGCCCGCTTCCAAAATTACCAGTAGCGCCTCTACTAATTCGTAGATGTTTACCGGAAACTGATCAGTGTCCCATCCGTTTTGATAGTCCCCCCTATTGGCATCCATACTGCCTAATAAGTTGGCCCCGGCGGCCACTTGTAATTCGTGCTGGAAGGAGTGCTGGGCCAGTGTTGCATGGTTAACCTCCAGATTTAGTTTGAAATCGTCCGTTAGGTTATATTCCCTGAGAAACCCAATTACGGTGGCGGCATCGAAATCATATTGATGTTTAGTGGGCTCCATGGGCTTTGGCTCAATTAGAAAAGTGCCCTTGAATCCTTGTTTTCGAGCATAATCTTTGGCCATATGCAGAAACCTGGCCAGGTGATCAAGCTCCCTTTTCATGTCGGTGTTCAGAAGCGACATGTATCCTTCCCTCCCACCCCAAAATACATAGTTTTCTCCACCAAGTTTCAAGGTAATATCCAGGGCATTTTTCACTTGTGCACCGGCATAAGCTACTACCTGAAAATCTGGGTTGGTAGCGGCGCCGTTCATATACCTGGGATGCGAAAACAGATTAGCGGTACCCCATAATAACTTTACTCCGGATACCTGCTGCTTTTGATGGGCATAGTCAGATATAATCTG
>QIEB01000386.1 GCA_003229495.1 Flammeovirgaceae bacterium | reverse complement strand
TAGCAAACGATTAGCATTGGGGACTTTACTGATCAGGAAATTTTAGAATTTTTGTATCTTGTCTTAACTAAAATCTAACTCCCATGAAATCAATCTCCATCCTCACTATATTACTTATCATGTTTCCCCTAGCATCTGTAAAAACACAGGTTGGAGGCCCCTCCGAAGGGTCTGTATCATTATTTAACGGCAAAGACCTCTCCGGCTGGGAAATACCTGAGGGGGACAATGGTCACTGGAAAGTATTGGAAGGCGTTATTGATTATGACGCTGAAAGTGAATCGAAAAGTGATAAGAGTCTTTGGTCGAAAAAAATCTACCAGAATTTTGTGCTGTTTGTCGATTGGCGCATTAAAGAGACACCTTGGAAAAACCCTCGTGTACCCCTGGTCTTACCCAGCGGTCTTCACAAGCTAGATGAAAACGGCGAACCTATAACTATGGTGGTCCCTGACTCTGACTCCGGTATCCTTTTGCGTGGTGCAGGTAAGTGCCAGGCTAACATCTGGTGCTGGCCCATTGGATCGGGTGAGGTTTATGGATACCGCATGGATAAAGACATGCCGCCGGAAGTCCGCCGGGGGGTAACCCCTCTGGTAAATGCCGATAAAAATATCGGTGAATGGAACACTTTCAAGATCACTATGGCAGATGACCGTATGAGTGTAGAACTTAACGGGATAAAAGTGATCGATAACGCATTGTTGCCTGGTATTCCCCTTGAAGGACCCATTGGCCTCCAACATCATGGGTCAAAGCGAGAGGGTAAATGGGTAAGCCCCCCTAGCCTGGTGCAGTTCAGGAACATATATATTAAAGAGTTATAGTCAAGATGGCCTCCGGGCAGCCTCAAAATTAACAGTCAAAATAGTATGATGATGAGATATAAGTCAAGATTAATATTGATCCTGGTTGCTGTTATTGGATTCAATTGCAGCAATGAAAAACAGACTGGAACAGAAAATGCCAGGGAAGACACTGAGGCCAAGTTGCTGGAATCTACGGCAACTCCCCCCAAAGAGTGGATAGAACAGCGAGTTACAAATGCAGAGAAAAGGCTAGCTGATACAGAGGCAGGGCAACTTCTTTGGAAAGCTATAGAAACCCATGGAGGACTTGATAGGTGGTATGCTAATGGGCCGTTATATTTTCGATTTAATTACCAAAACCTGAAAACCGGCGGACCGGACACCTACCAAACTATTGATACCTGGTCATCAAAAGCAAGACACCAGCTGGTGTCAGATACCACCATTGAATATGGCTGGGACGGTGAAAAAGCCTGGAAATACCCCTATGATGCTGATGTTAAGACAAACCCCAGGTTTTGGGCACTAACCCCTTTTTATTTTACAGCTGTCCCATTTGTACTGGCTGATGAAGGGATTGGTCTTGAATATAAGGGGATCATAGAATTTGAAAACAACAAATACCATCAGATTCTTGTAACCTTCGGCGACGGGATGGGAGATGCACCCGATGATTTTTATGTATTATATGTTGATACAAAAACCTTTAGAGTTGGAGGATTAAGGTATATAGTTTCATATCCCGGTTTTTTTGCTAAAGGTGAGCATGGACCTGAGAAACATATGACCTATTACGGAGAACAAACCATTAGTGGAATTTTGTTTCCTCGATCAATCAAGACCTACATGTGGGATGGAAAGGCACCCACGGAACACACCACTAACATCACTATATCAGACATAAGTTTTCGACCGGATACCCGCTCAGAGTACTTTAGTATTCCTGAAGGTAGTAGGGTGATGGATGGATATAAGTTTGACGATTAGAACCAAACTCCATCAAGCAAGATGTAACATGATTTTCGGCCCAACACCACAGACGTCCACGCCCGAAAAACCTCGCATAGTTCATTTTCTTCTGGTCGCTGGTTTTTGGCTATTCTTCGGATGCTCCTCCCCTCTACCTGATGAAGTAAAAACCGCCTATGATCAATTGCCTGAAACCATCGATTTTAATTTTTATGTAAGGCCTATACTCTCCGATCGCTGCTATCCCTGTCATGGGCCTGACGAAAATGCCCGCAAAGGAGAATTCCGCCTGGATGATGAAACACAGGTTTTTGCCAAGAGAGTCGACAGCGATGTCATTCCGGTGGTCCCAGGAAAGCCACAGGAAAGCGCCTTGGTTTATCGAATTCTTCAGGAAGACCCGGAAATGATGATGCCTCCGCCTGAATCAAAATTACAGCTTACAGCCCGTGAAAAAGCCATTTTGGTCAAATGGGTACGGCAGGGGGCAGATTGGAAAAAACACTGGGCCTTCATCGCTCCAATAAAAGCTCCCCTACCCGAGGTTCAGAAAAGCGATTGGCCTAGAAATGAAATTGACTATTTTGTGCTTCACAGATTGGAGTCCATGGGGTTGTCACCATCTGATGAAGCAGAAAAACGGGTACTGATCAGGAGATTAAGTTTTGACCTAACGGGGCTTCCCCCCAGTTTGGAAGAGATACGACAGTTTCAAAAGGATCAGTCAGGGAACGCCTACGAAAAGTTAGTAGATCGTCTACTAGCCTCTCCAAAATATGGTGAACGCTGGTGCTGGGAGTGGTTGGATGTGGCCCGGTATGCAGATACCAATGGTTTTCAGGGTGATCCTACCAGAAACATGTGGCCCTGGCGAGACTGGGTGATCAATGCCTTCAACCACAACCTGCCTTACGATCAATTTACTGTGCAACAATTGGCAGGAGATCTGTTTCCAGATGCTACTATTGACAATGTCCTGGCCACGGCATTCAACCGCAATCATATGTACAATGGGGAGGGAGGAAGGATCCCTGAGGAGACCAGGGTTGAAAATGTATTCGACCGGGTGGAGACCATGAGTACCGCATGGTTGGGGCTTACTGTGGGCTGTAGTCGTTGTCATGATCATAAGTTTGACCCTATTTCTCAAAAAGAGTACTATCAGTTCTATGACTATTTCAATCAGACCAGTGAAGAGGGTTTTGGCTATCATGGACGAGTAGTTCCGGTATTGGACCTCAGTCCACCGGAAAAATTGGAAAAGATGGCCAACTTGAAAAAATACGTGGATGAAATATCCACCAGAGTGGCTGAAAAAGAGCTGGAGAAGTTTCCTCGAAGTGAAGATTTGCCGGCTTCCGAATCAGAATTAGCCACTGAGTTGGATGGAGACAATCTTTATACCCTGGGCTATGCCCCTAACCAAAGGAATCCTTACTTCATAGGTTTGCTTCAAAATTATTACCAGGAACGAGATCCAGAGTATGCAACCTTATTAAAGGAACTAAAAGATGCCAAATATGATCATGATCGACAGTCTGCAGAAAACCTGCAGGTCATGGTAATGGACCAAATTGAACGTCCAAGAGCTACCTACGTGTTGAAACGCGGCACCTACAATAAGCCCATGGAGCAGGTAACCAGGAACGTACCTGAGGTATTGCCCGGACTTCCTGAAAATGTAACCAATGACAGGCTTGCATTGGCTCAATGGTTGGTATCCAGGGAGCACCCGTTAACCGCCAGGGTTACTGTTAACAGGTACTGGCAGAATTTTTTTGGCGCTGGAATGGTAAAGACCATTGAAGATTTTGGTGTTCAAGGAGCATTGCCCACACATCCAGGTCTACTGGATTGGTTGGCAGTAGACTTCATGGAAAACGGCTGGGACTTAAAAGCCTTTTTTAAGAAGATTGTAATGAGTGCAACCTATCGGCAGTCTTCAAAGGTCAGTGAAAAATTGCTTGAGGCAGACCCTGAAAACAAGTATTTTGCCAGAGCAACCAGAATGAGATGGCCTTCATGGATGTTGAGGGACCAGGCGCTCCGAATCAGCGGATTAATGGCAGATTCAATTGGAGGCCCATCGGTCAATCCCTATCAGCCCCCAGGTGTCTGGGAGGAAGCCACTTTTGGTAAGATCAAATACCAACAGGATCATGGTGATGCCCTGTATCGAAGGACGCTCTACACCTTTTGGAGACGAATTGTAGGACCTACCATTTTGTTTGACAACGCCAGTAGGCAAATCTGCACAGTGAAAGCATCCCGCACCAATACACCACTGCATGCATTAACCACCCTAAACGATATCACCTTTATGGAAGCCGCCAGGGTAATGGCGTCCCGGGTTATAAATGCGGGGAATAGTGATCAGGCCAGATTGACCTTGGCCTTTGAACTGGCTACCTCCAGAAAACCCAAAGCGGATGAATTTACCATACTGGTTCGACGCTTGCAAAAATTACAAAGTGAATATTCCGGATCCATTAATGAGGCCAAAAAGATCATCAGTATTGGGGAGTACCCGGTAGACCCGGATTTAAGTATTGCGGATCATGCTGCTTATACAGCGCTGTGTTCACTTTTGTTGAATTTAGATGAAACCATTACCCGACAATAATGACTAACTCAAGTTTGTAAACTATGCATCCCGTTCAACATTTCCAGGCATCAATGAACAGAAGGAATTTCTTCGGGAAGATGGCCCAGGGTATTGGCATTGCTGCACTGGGTTCATTGTTAAATCCAGGAGTATTGTCAGCCAGGGCTCATGGTGCCCATGGACTCTCAGCCAACCTAAACTCAGGTCTGCCTCACTTTGCACCCAAGGCCAAATGTGTAATTTACCTATTTCAGAACGGTGCACCTTCTCATGTTGATCTCTTTGATTACAAACCAATGCTTCAAAAATGGCATGGAACTCAAATCCCGGACGAGCTGGTGGCAGGGAAACGCTTCTCCACCATGACTGGCAAGCAATTGAACCGACCTTTGATTTCGGGAATAGGTGAATTCGCCCAGCATGGGGAAAGTGGTGCCTGGGTCTCAGATTTAATGCCCGAAACTGCCAAGATAGCAGATGAACTATGTTTTATTAAATCCATGTACACGGAATCTGTCAACCATGCCCCCGCCATCACCTTCGTCCTAACCGGGTCGGAGCAGCCGGGACGGCCCAGTATGGGATCGTGGCTGACCTATGGGTTGGGAAGCACCTCGGAAGATCTGCCCGCATTTGTGGCCATGACTTCCCGGGATAAAGAGGCCAGTTGTGGTCAGATTTTTTACGACTACTATTGGGGCAGTGGATTTCTGCCCACTCAGTTCCAGGGAGTGAAATTCAGAGGGGAGGGCGATCCGGTGCTCTATTTGAAAAACCCTCCAGGAATGGGCCGGAAAATGCGTATGGACATTCTAGGTGATATTGAAGCGTTAAATGAGATAAACCTTCAGGAATATGGAGATCCTGAGATTACCACTCGGATTGCCCAATATGAAATGGCTTATAAAATGCAAATGAGTGTCCCGGAACTCACTGACTTCTCTTCTGAACCCCAACATATACTGGATATGTATGGACCGGACGTGCATCGCAAAGGGAGTTTTGCCTACAATTGCCTGATGGCTAGAAGACTGGCAGAAAGAGGCGTGCGTTTTGTTCAATGCATGCATGCCGGGTGGGACCAGCATAGAAATTTGAACTACCAATTAAAAGTCCAGTGCCAGGATACAGATGCTCCCAGTGCCGCTTTGATCAAAGATCTAAGGCAGCGCGGCATGCTGGATGACACCCTGGTAATTTGGGGTGGCGAATTCGGAAGGACACCATTTCTTCAGGGTAAAATAGAGGATTTTAAAAACTGGGGACGGGACCATCATCCCTATGTATTCACTCTATGGATGGCTGGTGCTGGAGTTAAACCGGGTTTCACCTTTGGGGCTTCTGATGATTTTGGTTTTAACCCTGTCGAAAACCCAGTACATGTGCACGATTTTCAAGCCACTATTATGCATCTTCTGGGCATTGACCATGAACTATTTACTTTCAAACATCAGGGCCGTCGGTATCGGTTAACAGATGTACATGGGCGGGTGGTGAGAGATATTATTAGTTAGAAGTTATGAATTATGAGTTGAAGGGTGAGTTGAAGGTTTGATCATTGTTAATCCTTCGGTGTTCCTTATTCGGTGTTCGGAGTTGGACATTTAAATCAGACTTTCTCAAAAACCAATCGATAGTGGTCCATGATCTCCTTTTCAAAACATACCCGGTTGGGACTTACCCTGAAGACCTCTACTTGATGCCTGAACGGCGGATCTGTTATATATCTTAAAGCCAGATTAAAGTACAACCCGTATTTTTTCAGGTTGAACTTTCTGAACTTCTTTCTCCATTGACCTATGGTCTCGATATAGTCAAGTCTTCCGCTACTTTGTGAGATCAGTTTAAATTTAGGTGCTGCATTTCTTATTACCATCTCCGGACCATATGGAAGCCAGGAACCTGGAAATTCCTCAGCCATTAGTGCACAAACGTGTGCAGCCGAGCCCTTTTCAGCATTAACATCCAATTCTTCAAAATCCACCATGTTTTTGCTAAAGGTCATGGTCTGCATATAGAATCGTCCCCCGGTGGGTAACAGGTTATTTAAGGTTTCAAAAAAATCGCTATAGACTTTTTCCTGTTTGCCTTGCTGATACTGCTCAACTGAACAAAAGTGCTCCAAGCCGCCAATACAGGTAACGGCATCAAAGGTCCCAAAATCCTCTGGCTGCACGTACCGACAGTCTTTCACCTGTACGTTGAATCCATTATTCTGACAGGCGGCTGCTTGCCCTTCTGACAGGGTCAGGCCAATACTCTTGGCACCTCTTTCTTCCACTATATATTTTGAAAAAGGAGCCCAGCCACAGGCCATATCCAGCACTTTGGTTCCCTCCTTGATATTCAAACTGTCAGCAATAAACTTGTGCTTGGCCCTTTGAGCCTCCTCCAGGGTCATGGAAAAATCCCCATCGTATTTTGCTCCACTATAATCACCTGTTTCTCCAATACTTAAACGGAATATTTCGTCAATAGTGGTGTAGGTAAAGTCCAGGTCCTTTTTATCTGCCATTGTTTTTTGTTAGTGTCGATCTACTAGCGTGCAAATATATAGTATATGTTTGGTTGTATCATTATAAATCAGCGGCATCAGTGGGACTTAATAGTAGAATGCTATTTACTGTTCAGACTCTTCACAATGGCCTTTGCATATTGTTTGGCAGTAGTAGTAACACTTTGAGGATTATCAACTTTCGAAGTCGAAGTCACTACCGCTACTAATTGCTTATCATCAGGTTGATCCAGATTATAAACTACGGTTTCCAAAATATAGACTTTAGAGGTATGGGTGGTCAGGGTACTGGGGACATAATTGCCATAGGTGGAGTAGGACATGGCATTTCCGTAGTAGCCATAAAACCCACCATAATATCCTGGGTAGTAGGAATGATATGGACCACCTGCATAGCCCCCGGTATAATACCCTCCTTCTTCAGTTACCCTGGTGGTTTCTTGTAAATCTTTTAGCACGCTCACAACTACTCCGTTGAATCCTGCATCTTGTATAGTAGCTTTCAACTTATCTACTTCCTCTACAGATAGTTTATGATCGGGCTTGTGTCCAGGAAACTGTTTGTGGCTTTCAGTGGCATTTAGTCCGGCTGCTCTTATCTGTTTGGCAATTTCTTGTTCAAAAGACACCCTGGCCAATTCATTAGCTGCCCTGGCGATCACCAGGATATTCTGGTCTTTAATAGTATTTATATTGTCTCCCCTCCAGGCGTCAATGACCTTGATACTAGAACAATTTGAAAAAATTGCTACTAGGGTAAATATGATTATTGAGTTATATGGTATTTTCATAGCGGATATTTTTGCCAAAAATACCCAAATACCAATGGTAAGTTTGAAATACTGCGGAAATTTTCAATCCAGATTATGCACAACCATTCAAAGGTTTGCATGATACCGTCGGGAAGTTTTAGTTTTTTACTACCACCATTACTGCCATCAGGGTATAAACAAGTACTACCAAGGTAATTAACACCACTACCAACACTCCGATTACCACCATTATGAGAGAATGGTCGGGAAATAGAGATCTCTTTGAGTCTGTATTCTTTGATCCACTGGTGGTGGTTGATTCTGACTGGTCGTTTCCGGATATGTCCGATTGGGCTACAGAAGGCACAGAAGCTGACTGCGGCGGATAAAGCCTGGCCAGTTCACGTATATAATGGACCAACTGCCATCGTTGCTCCTCCGAAAGAGAGTATCTAAAACTAAGCATGGGAGGATTGCCCTCGGAGATCTTCCAAAATAATGCACCGTCACTTTGTGCCTGCACGGTAACCGCGGTGAGATCAGCAGGAGGTCTTTCCAGGTTCGGGGCGTTGAGGCCGTCTCCTTTTCCCTGGTTGCCATGGCATACAAAGCAAATTGCTTCAAAGGAGGTCTTCCCGGATGCAAGGGCCTCACTATTGTCTGCTACAGGGTTTTTTAGGGAATTGGCGGAATCAGGAGCCACCCAGGTAGATTGACCTTGGCTGACAAAAGTAAAACCAAATGCGATGAGTACAAGGTAAAGTTTCAGATGTTTCATGTTCAAAATGTTGTTCCCGAGCTTTCTGTAAGCCGGGAACGGTTGACAACAATATCCAGTTCTTAACCCAGGCACTAATCATTGAATTGTCTCAAAGAGGATAATTGGGTGGTCACTTAGGCGACATTTCAGGATTTGTAACCATCTTTGTTTAATTCCGTTACTTTTAAGAAACCATCAAATCACTAAACACATGAAAAAAGTCTTATTAATCTG
>QIEB01000055.1 GCA_003229495.1 Flammeovirgaceae bacterium | reverse complement strand
AACTCCGTTGTTTGGCACCGCTACCATGGCCGACCTTCAACAAGAAAAGCGCGTGGAATTGGCATTAGAGCCTCACCGTTGGTTTGACATAGTAAGATGGGATTTGGGCCCTGCAATATTCGGTGCAAGTTGGGATCCGAAGTTAAATGTATTTCCATTCCCGCAATTAGAAATTGACAGATCCAATGGGATACTTACTCAAAACCCCGGTTATTAAGACCTAGTCAACACCGGTTCATAGGAACAGTTAAAGAGGGAGCTTGTAATTACAACAAACTCCCTCTTTAGTTCCAGAGATTTAAAAATCCGGGTAAAGTCCGTAAATTGATATCTGTGGGTATATTCCTACAACTTCCATTTCACAATTTATATGACGTGGTTTAGAAAAGTTAAACTTATAATTTGGCTGACGCCTCTTTTGATGTTTTGGGCTTGTCGCCAATCCCATACCTTGTTCATACCCATGGGCAGCGCCGTCACTGGTATTGAATTTTCTAATGATATTCTACTCACAGATTCTTTATCGGTACTGGAGTTCGAGTTTATATATAACGGGGCAGGGGTGGCCGTTGGCGATTTCAATAACGATAATCTGTTGGATATTTACTTTACCGGAAATATGGTCTCCAATCGTTTGTATATAAACAAAGGTGATTGGCGATTTGAAGATATTACAGAAGCAGCGGGACTTCTTACTGCAGACTGGTCCAATGGGGTCTCAATAGTAGATATAAATCAAGATGGATATCTGGATATATACGTCAGTCGTGGTGGTCCCAGGGGTACCATATACGAAGATCGGGCGAATCTTTTATATATCAATAATGGGAATCTGACTTTTACAGAATCCGCGGTCGCCTATGGTTTAGATAACTCTGAGTACACCGTTCAATCAGCATTTTTCGATTATGATCTGGATGGTGACCTGGACGTTTACATGTTAAGTAATGCCTTGGTAAATTTCAACAGGAATACCTCAAGACCTATTGATGCCACAGGGAAAGCTCCTTCAGTAGATAAATTATTTCGAAATAACGGTGATTTGAGCTTTTCGGAAGTATCTGAAGAGGCTGGAATCCTAATTGAAGGGTTTGGTCTGGGGGTTGAGATCTGTGATATCAACGAAGATCAATGGCCCGATCTTTACATATCCAATGATTTCCTAACTAACGATCTGCTATATATCAATCAACAAGATGGCAGTTTCAAGAATGAAGCTGCCAGTTATTTAAAACATCAGACTTACAATGGCATGGGTAATGACGTGGCGGATTTCAATAATGATGGTCTACTTGATATTGTAGTGCTGGATATGCTCCCGGAAGACAACCGGAGACGAAAACTAACCATGATGGGCAATAATTATGATGCATACCAAAACAATATGGACTATGGATATCAGCCCCAATATATTCGCAATACCTTGCAATTAAATAACGGCAACGGAACCTTTAGCGAAATTGGGCAGCTGTCGGGAATCGATGCTACCGACTGGAGTTGGAGTGCATTACTCGCTGACTATGATAACGATGGCTTCAAGGATTTGTTTATTACCAACGGTTATCCGCGAGATGTCACTAATTTGGATTTCATTGTATATGGTCAACAAGTACTTGCCATGGGAGAGGCTGAAGCTAATCGACAACAAAGACTCCTGGCACTTAATGAATTACCAGGAGCTAAACTGCCTAATTATATATTTAGGAATCAAGGGGACTTGACCTTTACTAATACTACCGGGGAATGGGGGCTAACCCGACCGTCCTATTCCAATGGTGCGGTCTATGCTGATTTTGACAATGACGGTGATCTGGACCTTGCCATCAATAACATCGATGAAGTAGCGGCGATATATAAGAACCAGTCCAGGGAGTTGAAGAATAACTCTGCAAATTATTTGCAGATAAAATTAAAAGGGCCAAAAGGGAATGTTCAGGGATTAGGCGCTAAAATTCGATTGTATATTAATTCCCAGATACAATACCAATATGTTACTCCTTACCGGGGTTACCTTAGCAGCGTTGACCTACAGATTCATTTTGGCTTGGGTAAGGTGAGGCAAATAGATAGCTTGCAAGTTATTTGGCCGGATGGATCTTTACAGACATTATTTAATATTCCTGTAAACCAAGTGCTTACCGTAAATTATAACAATTTAGATTCGATTGGATTCAAGCCATCCCAGCATAATTCGAAACCTTATTTTCAAGAGGTTACCAGTGATCTTAACTTTCATTATCAACATCGGGAAAATATATTTGTCGATTTCAAACTTCAGCCTACTTTGCCTCATATGCATTCGCGCAACGGCCCGGGATTAGCAGTAGCTGACATCAATGATGACGGCCTTCAGGATTTTTATGTAGGAGGGGCTACAGGCTATCCCGGGGCTTTCTGTTTACAAAACCCAGACGGGACTATGAATGTTCAGAAAATGAGCTTAGATAGCACGTCAGAAGATCTGGGGGTATTGTTTTTTGATGCTAATGGAGATGGCGACCTGGATCTTTATGTCGCCAGCGGAGGAGCTGCTCACCTGGAAGGTTCTAAGTTGTACCAGGACCGTCTGTATTCAAATGATGGGAAAGGTAATTTTACTTACCAACCACAAGCATTACCCACAATTAGCGAAAGCAGTTCATGTGTGGTGGCGGGTGATTATGACAGAGATGGGGATTTGGATCTTTTTGTGGGTGGCAGGGTTTTACCGGGATCCTATCCACTGACTCCTAAAAGTTATCTTCTTCTTAATGAGAGCGGCTCTGGCGATGATGAAGTCCGTTTTTCTCCGGTCACTTCTAAACTGCCTGAAGATTTTACCAAAATGGGTATGGTAACCGCTGCACTTTGGACAGATTTCAATAACGACGGTTGGCTGGATTTGATAGTGGTAGGTGAGTTTATGCCAATTAAGTTCTTTTCTAACAACAATGGTACCCTGGTAGATGCAACTTCAGAGACTGGTCTGGAGCATACCCATGGATGGTGGAACAGTTTGTCCGCCGGCGACTTTGATGCTGATGGAGATATAGACTACCTGGCAGGGAATCTGGGGCTTAACAGCCGGTTGAAAGCATCCCCGCAAGAACCGCTGTGCATATATGCCAAAGATTTTGATATTAATGGCCGCATCGACCCCATCATGTGCTACTATGTCCAGGGGGAAAACTATATAGCTCATACCAGGGATGATATGATCGCCCAGATCAGCGCCATGGGTGCCCGGTTTAAAACCTATGAAAAATATGCAGAGGCCAAATTTGAAGAATCATTCCTTAAATCCGAATTGAAGGATGCTTTTGTGGTTCGAAGTGAAAATTTTGAAACTTCATTTTTGGAAAATTTAGGTGGGGGTCAATTCGCTATGAAATCTTTGCCGTTGATGGCCCAGTTTTCTCCTGTTTACGGTATTACCGTAGATGATTATAATCAAGACGGATCATTGGATGCTTTATTAACTGGAAATTTTTATGCTTCTGTAGTCTCTACCGGGAAATACGATGCTTCAATTGGGCTGCTGTTGCTTGGAGACGGGCATGGGGAATTTCATTCAGTCTCAGCCACCAAATCTGGTGTTTTGGCAGATGGTGATACTAAAGGTATGGTTAAAATGGTGTCCTCAACTGGAAAGCTGAGGGTGGTAGTGGCTAATAATTCTGGACCTGTGAAAATTTTCCAGCGTGATAAAGCTGATGATGTGTTCTATGCACTACCGTCAGATAGGTATGCAGAGATAATCACTAAAGAAGGTGCTATTTATAAACAAGAATTTTACTACGGATCATCTTATTTATCCAGCAGTGGCAGGTTTATAATTATACATAATAATATAGCTTCCATAACTGTCTACGATCAAAAAGGAAAGGGCCGGACTATTCTTTAATGTTATGAAGTGTTCAAGCCCTGTACTAATCGTGACCATAGTTTTGATTGCCATCGGTTGTGATCATCCCGTCCAGATATTCAAAAGATTACCAGCTAACAAAACAGGTATCTACTTCAACAATCGAATTGAAGAAGATGATGAAAACAATGTTTATGAGTTTATGAACTTCTATACCGGTGCTGGTGTGGCTGCAGGAGACATAAATAATGATGGTCTGTCAGATCTTTACTTTAGTGGAAATATGGAAACTGGTCGGCTGTATCTTAATAAGGGTGATCTGCAATTTGAAGATATCACACAATCTGCCGGACTGGAGAATGGTCGATGGGGAACAGGCTGTACCATGGTGGATATAAATCAGGACGGTTGGTTAGATCTTTATGTAGCTGTATCCGGAAGTGGGAGTGAGGAACAGCTGTCAAACTTGTTGTTCATCAACAATGAGGACAATACCTTTAAAGAGCAGGCTGCTTCCTATGGGATCGCGGATTCACGTCAAACACAACATGCAGCGTTTTTCGATTATGATCGGGATGGGGATTTAGACTTATTCTTAATTATTAACTCGGCAGCTTACGAACAAAAAGTGAATGTAGTAACACCTAGAAAAGTTAACGGGGAGGCATTGAACACGGATGTCCTATACCAAAATAATGGAGACGGCTCCTTTACTGATGTTTCCGTAGAAGCCGGTATTCTTGTCGAGGGTTATAGTTTAGGAGTGGGTATTAGTGATATAAATAACGATGGATGGCCAGATATATACATCAGCAATGACTTTGTAGGAAATGATGTCATGTACATAAACAATGGTGATGGAAGTTTCTCTGATAAAGCCGCAGAATACTTGCAACATACCAGTTACGCTGGAATGGGCAATGATATATCGGATTTTAATAATGATGGACTGGTGGATATCATGGTGTTGGATATGAGGCCCGAGGATAATCTTAGACAGAAATTGATTATTTCCTCCACGAGCTATGATTTGTTTCGGCTGATGCTGGAAACTGGCTATATGCCCCAGTATTCAAGAAATACCCTGCAGCTGAACCGGGGGGATGGCCACTTTAGCGAGGTGGGCTTTATGACCGGTGTCAGTAGTACCGATTGGAGTTGGAGTGCGCTATTTGCGGACTACGATAATGATGGCGACAAGGACCTTTTTGTAACTAATGGATTCCTCAGAGACTTAGGGAATCTGGATTACATACATTATCAGAGCATATATGATAATCCAATTGGTGATCCGCAAGCCAAGATCAAAAACAAACTTGATAATATTAAGTCCCTGGAAGGGGCTGAAATCAGAGATTATCTGTATGAAAACCTGGGAAATCTTAAGTTTCGTAAAAGTTCAAAAGACTGGGGAATTAAAGAGGCTGGCTACTCCTATGGGGCAATTTATGTAGACTTAGACAATGATGGAGATCTGGAGTTGGTGGTGAATAACATCAATGAACCCGCGCATGTGTATGAAAACCGGGCAGATTCCAAAACTTCCCATAACTTCCTTCAACTAAGATTAATCGGCCCCAGCAAAAACCAGCAGGGTATAGGCGCCAGAATACAGCTATATCATCAGGGCAACATCCAGCTATATGAACATTATCTTTCAAGAGGTTACGAATCATCGGTAGACCCTCAACCACACTTTGGGCTGGGAAACAGCAAGGTTATAGACAGTCTTACCATAGTTTGGCCAGATGGAAAATACCAGAAGTTGGACCAGGTAAAACCTAACCAGGTGTTAGAACTAAACTACCGAATGGCAGAGGGATACTTTTCACCAGCCTCCAAAGGTAAGGAGGTTATTTTTGCCGAATATCAGGTAGCACAATTATCGGATTTCATCCATAAGGAAAATGAGCAGGTTGACTTTAAAATTCAACCTATTCTTCCACACATGCATTCCCAATTAGGTCCTGGAATTGCAGTAGCGGACATTAACAAAGACAATTTGGAAGATATTTATATTGGCGGGGCTAGTGGACAGTCGGGCAGGTTCTTTTTGCAAGCCCCTGATAGCACGGGATTTGTCCGAAAGGCATGGACTGTTGATAGTATGTCGGAGGACATGGGGGCTTTATTTTTTGATGTAGAAGGAGATGGGGATAAAGATCTGTATGTGGTAAGTGGTGGTACCAGTCACCCAAAGGACTCTCCTTTTTATCAGGACAGATTGTACATCAATGACGGGAAAGGTAATTATTCAAAGTTTAGTGATCTGCCAAATACTAGCAGCAGTGGTTCGTGCGTAGTAGGAGCTGACTATGACGGCGACGGAGATATGGATCTGTTTATAGGGGGGAGGGTGATCCCTGGGGAATAT
>QIEB01000591.1 GCA_003229495.1 Flammeovirgaceae bacterium | reverse complement strand
AGTCCATTTATTACTGGTTCTTCTGCTTGCGATAATTGTACCACAATAGCAGTGCCACACTAAACATAAAGATCCAATAACTGTATGCCAAGCCGAATTTCATGGTCTGATGAATTGCTATGATAAAAATACCTGCGGAAACTGTCAGTATAATAGTGTCGCGCATTTTTGGTAGTGTTGAATTTTTAATTATTAGTTTTGAGTTTAAACTCAAAGTGTAGCAAGTAGCGCCAGGCGATGTGTGAATCGATCTTTGTTAATTATAAAATATTATTCTAAACCCAGTTCACCCGTTGGGTTCAGTATGCGATAGCTGCTAAAGTCTTGTGCTGCAGTTAGTCCTTCTCCGTGTAAAACATCCTCTTGTGTTTCAATAATTACAAACTTTTCGGTATAGACTTGCTTGTCTTTCACATCCCAGAAGAGCTCTTCAGTACTCAACTTTTGCTTATTTTTTAAACTTTCCAATATTACATTGCCCACAGCCCTGTACAGGTCAGTCTCTTTGGTATAGAACGCCTTATCTCCTTCAAAAGTGGAGGTAATCACGCTGTCTTTCCCATAGAACTCTACGTAAATCCCCTCGGGATACTCCCGATCACCGTTCTCATATTCGAGCATTTTCGCCGCCTTTACCATAAGTCTAACCACAGCAGAATCGCTGTACCATAGTTCGAGATCTGCTACTTCATAAAAGGCTCCATCATATACCTCTCGTTCATTCAACTGTTCCTCCGCATTGGTACAAGAGAGTACCCAAAAGATTGGCAAGATCAATATCACGACAAAATTTGCAGCTTTCAAGGTTCCTTATAGTTCTGACATGTCTGCAAAAAAACGGTATTTTGAGAGACTGTCTGGCAGTATGGCGCTCCTAATCCCTGGTTTGAATTGTTACCGTTTCACCGATCCAACAACCTACTTTCATGCTGTCCCCTACCGATTTACCTTCTAAGAAAATCTCTTCCTTTGAAGGAAACTGTTGTTTGGCTTTTGACATTCCTGAGTGATTACCGGCTTTTCTATACATTTCATAGGACGCCAAATAACATCCCCGGTCTTCGGACTTACTTTTTCCCTCCCTACAATCCTGGTAGCCACCATAGTATAAATTACCTATACTAGTATAAGCTTTCCCGGCGAGGCTGGGATCTGCAGCAGCTGCTTGGCGAAAGTAGTTCCTGGCCATTGATTTTGCTCCACTACTAGCCTGCATGGCTCCCAATATTATATAAACTTCTCCCTTTTGGGTATTGTCTTCAGTTAATTCCAGCGCCCTGTTGAGGTAGTCTACTGTACATGCATTATCTCCGTTTCCTTTACATTTAAGTGCAATAACTTTGGCCATCCCAAATTCCGGCTCATGGTCAAATACTGTCTTTGCGGCGATCATGAATACCTTGCTATCAGCACACTTCCCACTTAAAGACAGCTGAATGATTTTTTTGGCCACCTTAACATTATCTGGCTCTGCTTTAAGTTTTGCTCCGAGATTCTGTTCTACATAATTACAATCTACGGTAATAATTTCAAGCAACATTTCGTCAATTTTATTTTGCATGGTCTTTATGTTGCCTCCTTGTTTGCTTGACAGAACCTGAGAGATCTTATCGTAACGATCCAGTATATCATCGTCAGTAAGGTTTCCACCACCACGTTGATAACGTCTAATAATGTCCATATAAGCAATGGTGTTCCCATCGAAGAAATTGTTCCCATTCAACTCAAGGGCCTTTTCAAAAATAGCCAGCAATTCCAGATACTTATCTGAGTTACTTCTAAAGTATTTATAAGCAGTTGAGGCTTTTCTGTTTAGGACACTGGCTTCCTTATTAAAATACTTGATCCTGAGGTCGTACATCTCCAATGCTTTCTCCTGGTAAACCATTTTCTTGGCAGGGTCCTGTTCTTTGTTTGCCAGGCTCTCATAAATCTTCAATCCATTGATATAAATTGATGAGTTGAGGTCGGGGGCATGCTCATATAACCAAACAAGATGGTCCAATGCCCCAGCAAAATCTCCGGATTTGTAAGCATCGGTATACAGTGCGTTCTTTTCCTGAGCAGCGGCTTTGTCCTCTGGCCAATTCCAGCCGTCTTGTGCATAAACACTGGGCATAAGTAGAAAGAAAAAAAACATGATAAGTTTCAAGTGAATGTTCATTTAATCGAATTTTCGTCTAATAAACCATTTATTATCATTTACCGTTATACCAAGGTATGTTTGAAAATATCTTTCTTTAATCAGTCCGTTATCCGTTGTACCCCTTTCTCCCACCTTAAAAGCCAAACTAAGTCTGGAAAGATTTCGTAATGGTAAGGTTACTCCAAAATTGATACCAAAATCTTTAATCTCCTGATTATTTACTATATATGGAGTTTGTTGATAGTTAAATCCGACCATATAGGTTAAGCGTTTAAGAAAGCTATCTACAGAGAAAGCATTAGGAATGTAACTTCCTCCTATGCCGATCTCCGTTCTGTCATTTAGTCCTTCATTTTCACCATTAAATCCCCGGTATTTCGACCAATTCCCAAGGGTTATATCCGCTCCTACCATCCATTTAAATTTCTTTTCATAGGCTATTCCTAAGCCCAGTCTTGATGGAAACTTGATACTACCTTTTAAGTCATCGGTGATCAAATAGGGAGGTTCATCGGCAGGTGAAACAAGGTCTCTGGCAAGATCTCTACGTTCCAATCTCTCCAGACGCCTTACGCTTTGGTCACCTCCCAGGTCATAGGTGATTCCCAGGTTTAAGAAATTTTCGTTTTCCTTTAATACCAGCTTATAGGCCGCTCCCAATCCAAAAGTGATGTCTGAAAATGAATTTCGCTCAACATCTGCTGTGAAATATCGTGATCCTTCAACGAAAAAGACTGTTTCCTTACGAATATTTCCAAAAAGATAGGCAGCCCTAAATCCCAGAGACAACCCCTTTACTATTTCAAGCCCGGTTGCGAAATATGCCTGTGATACACCCCCACTGCCATCGAAAGTCGTGCTTAGTACTGAGGTGGTTTCTGTTACAAAGCCGAGGTCTTTACTTTTATAGTTCACTGTAGTTAAGGGCTTCAGTCCAATACTAATGGTCCACTTGTCCCGGATAACAGGAAATCCAAAGACCAAATACCCCAGTCCACCGGTAAAGTTATCCTGAGACAAATCGGTGGTACTCAACTTTTTGCTTTCGAGCGCAACCGCAGCTTCAAACACTACTACCCGGTTATGTATAAGTAGCGCTGGGTTCTTATTGTTTAGATGAAAGGGGTTACCCGTACTGATACCTACGCCGCCCATAGCTATATTATTTGCCAGATCCATCCCATAGATATCTCCCAGTCCGAATACACCATAGGGACTGTAAGTATTTTGGGCACTGAGGCTAACCACCATGCAAGTACACAATCCTATATTAAACGCAATCTTACTTAATTTGAGCATGGTACATTAAAATGCTATTCAATCCGATTAAAACTAAGTGAGGGGCCACTATAATGGGGGCTTTTACTTTACTTTCAAAGTAACTGGTATTTCCACCGCAAATTATAACCTTCAAATTTGAGAATTTAAGCTCATATCTCCGAATGATTCCCTCAATTTCTGAAATGACCCCGTTCAACACTCCACTGCGAATTGAACCTTCTGTATCCTTCCCAATTAAAGGGGGTACCTTTAATGAGTGGTAGCTTATGGGTGTGTTCCGCTAATGATTTGAAACGCAATTCAATACCAGGAGCAATACCTCCTCCATGATAGCTGCCTTGATCATCTAGAAAGTCGTATGTGATGGTTGTCCCTGTATCAATTACCAGGCAATTAGAACCCCGATATAATTGAAAGGCCCCTACTACCCCCGCCAGTCGGTCCATTCCCAGCGTGGTTGGTGTGTGGTAGCCATTTTTCACCGGTACCTCAAGGTCGGGAGTTAACTTCAATACATTACACAACCCTGTTTCCTTTTCAATACCACGTACATCAGAAACCACAGAGGACGCAATAATCCTATCAATGCGCTCGTCGGCAACTACCTTATGCAGGTCGTCAATTTCAATTTCCAGATCAACCAATACTTTTAGCATTTTATGGTCTGAAAACAACCCGGCCTTGATTCGGGAATTACCCATGTCAATTGCCATGTTTCGCATTGATCCTCATTTATTAAATTACCTTGCAAAGGACACAAAACAGGGTAATAAATCCCAGGTTTTAACCTTTTTTAACATGATACTCTGACCTCCATCCAGAATTAAACCCCGATTATGCATTAGAAATCTATTCCCCAGCCTTTGTTGACAGTAATCCATGCTACAAAGGACTTTGATGCATCCTTTTTGATGTATGCACTGCCGCCTGCAAGATCAGGCTCAAATATGTGATTGAAAATACTAGTTAGAGAAAATGTAAAAAACCGATCCAGCAACAAAGCCCAGCATTGCAAGCCAGGCGATTTTTCGCAGGTACCATATAAAATCGATTCGTTCCATGCCCATTGCTGCAACACCCGCTGCGCTTCCAATAATAAGCATACTTCCTCCTGTTCCTGCAGCATAAGCAATGAAATGCCATAGGTAGTGATCTAATGGAAAATTATACATACCCATGGATGCAGCTACTAAGGGAACATTATCAATTATCGCCGAGGCCACGCCTAACATCATGATCACAATATCTTGATTTGGTATTGCTGTATCTAGCCCCTCTGCAACATATCGCAGGGTACCGACTTCGCTTCCGGCCACAACCAGCGATTCAAGTGCACCTACCGCCATCAGTATCCCTAAGAAGAAAAGTATACTGGACATCTCAATGCGAGCTAAGGCGTGGTGCGCTCTAAAGTGCTCCTTTCTTTCTTCTGTATAGTTCTCTTCGGGCGTGATGTATTCTGATACTAACCATACTACCCCCAGCGCCAGCATCATCCCCAGGTATGGCGGTAAATGGGTTATGGTCTTAAAAATAGGAACAGAAACTATTCCTCCCAGTCCAAGATACAACATGGTCTTACTACTAAGTAGCCGTTTATTATCTTGCTCCTCAGAAGGATCGACCTCCAATTCTCCTCTGAAAGGAGGCAAGTAGCTTGCGACCAAAGTAGGAACCACCATACAAATGATTGATGGCACTATTAGCTTAGAGATTAGTCCTGTAGTTGATACTTTTTTACCAATCCATAGCATGGTGGTAGTAACATCTCCAATCGGAGACCACGCTCCCCCAGCATTTGCCGCAATGACGATCATGGCTGCATACCACAACCGAGCTTTTTTATTGGGTATTAACTTCCTCAATAAGGTGATCAAAACAATGGTGGCGGTCAGGTTGTCAATAATTGCTGAGAGGATAAAAGCCAACACACATATGATCCATAGAAGTTTCTTTTTGTTACGGGTCTTTACATAATCTTTAAGTATCTGGAACCCTTTGTGCTGATCGATAATCTCCACAATGGTCATGGCACCAATCAAGAATACCAGGATCTCAGCGGTCTTACCCAGGTGATGAAGTAAAGTTGAAACAAAACCTTCTTCAACTGCTTCTGTGTAACCAGCAGCGGCATCATAAATATGATCATGAGTATCAATAATGGTAATCAGACCTGCTTGGAAAGCAATTGCTAGCCCCGCCCACATTAATGAGGCCATAATTAGTGCTGGAACTGTTTTATCTAGCTTTAATGGGTGTTCCAGGGTGATGGATAAATAACCAACGATGAATAATGCTATTATAATGGCTGCCATTTGGTATGATTCAATAGATGATCCCAGGAATTCCTGGCCCCATGTTTTCAGTCGGGCTTGTCAATATATAGAACTAAGTCCGAATTCTAAAATATCCATATTTTAAAATATTAATTAATTAGAAAGACCTAGGGAAATTAAAGATTCCGTTGTTATATCTCATTTTGTTTGAACAATCCCTTATTTAATGCCAGAAGAACTTCTGCTTTTGAAGCCGCAGGTATCAATATGCTAATGTTGTTCCGGCTCCCGCCATACGAAATCATTCGAATCGGTTGCTCTCCAATTTCATTGAATACATTCTTAACCAATCCTCTTTCTTCCGAGATCAAATCACCAACAATGCAAACTATACTCAAGTTTTTGTCTACCGCTACTTCCCCGTATTCTTTCAGGGCTTCTACCAGTGAACCTAGGTGCTCATCATCATCGATGGTGAGGGACACCGCTACTTCAGAAGTAGTGATCATGTCAATGGGTACCTTGAAATGTTCGAATATCTCAAATACTTTCCTCATAAATCCATAGGCTAACAGCATTCTACTGGATTTTATCTTGATGGCAATAATCCCGTCCTTTGCTGCAATTGCTTTGATAGAACCAGGTTCACTGGCGCTGCTCACTACCGTGCCTTTGGCTTTAGGAGCCATGGTATTTAATAGCTTGACAGGGATATTGTATTTTTGAGCTGGCCATATGGTGTTCGGGTGTAGGATCTTAGCTCCAAAATATGCCAACTCTGCAGCTTCATTAAAGGAAAGAGCCTCAATAGGATAGGTATTAGGCACTATACGTGGATCATTGTTATGCATCCCATCAATATCCGTCCATATTTCCACAGCCTCAGCTCTTATGGCGGCACCCAAGAGTGAGGCTGTATAATCACTTCCACCTCTTTTCAGGTTATCTATCTCCCCTAAATGATTTCGGCAAATGTACCCTTGTGTTATGAAAAGCGAATGATCCGGGTTTGCTTTAAGAATTGAATTAAGACGATGGTCTATTAGTTCGATATCAGGTTCGCCGTCTTCGTCCATGGAAACCACCTCTAATGCCGGGATAAGCATTGCTTTCATGGAACATTCCTTTAGATACAAGTGAAAGAGTTTGGTTGACATCAGTTCACCTTGTGCCAAGAGTTCCCTGTTACTGGATCGGTTAAAAGAGACCGCTGTCAGTTTCTTTATTTGGTCAAAGTGCTTATCAATTACTGCCTTTCCCTCATCACGTTGTGAGGATAGCAGCTCATTTATAAAGTTTAAATAATGATCATATAGTGTTTCAACCTGCTGGTTTAACTCTGTCGCTCTCAGGTTTTTCCAACTTTCTCCAATGGAAACCAAGCTATTTGTGGTACCTGAAAGTGCAGAGAGTACCACTATTTTAGTTTGTCCATCAACTGAAAGCAGGCGGGCTACTTGGCGCATCCGCTCGGGGGACCCTACTGAGGTGCCACCAAATTTTAATACTCTTACATTACTCATTGGTTAAATAACATTTTTATGGCGGTAATTGCCGCCTCATCGCCTTTGTTACCATGCTTGCCTCCAGCACGATCCAGGGCTTGTTGATAGGTATCTGTTGTTAATACTCCAAAAACCACCGGTTTGTGATACTTAATTGACACATTCGTCAGGCCATTTGCTACCGCATTACAAATAAACTCGAAATGCCTGGTTTCTCCCTGAATGACACACCCCAGACAAACCACTGCATCTATGAACTCGTTTTTGGCCATACGCTGAGCACCCAGGCTAAGTTCAAAACTGCCTGGGACTTGAACAGTACTTATATTTTTCTTTTGTACACCATGGCTTAAAAGGGTCTGTAACGCACCTTCTAATAAGGATTCTGTAACGGCACTATTCCACTCAGACACCACAATCCCGAATCTTTTTTCGGAAACTCCTTTTAGGCTCACTTGTGAGTAACTACTCAAGTTCTTTATTGAGGAAACCATATGATTTAAATTAAAAAAGGGACCAGACCTTTGGCCTCGTCCCTTGTTATTTCATTCTTTATTAACTATGGAGAGGCCAGTGCTTCTAATCTGGCTTTATATTTTCTGGCATTCTGAAACTCTGCCGAACCAAAGTGGCTGGTCAGAATCTTATCATATCGTGCAATAGCTGTAGTATTATCTGATTGCCTCTCATAGGCAAGTGCGGCTTTCATTAAATAATGAGGGGTTATGTTTTTGTTTGGCTGGTAATTCGCTGCTTTATCAAAATTCTTGGAGGCGTCACTATAATTACCCAACTCCATATAAGCATCTCCAATAAGTGAATACGCCCTGGCCTGGACGAGGAGGTCCGAGCTACTGAATGCATTCAACTGACTTATGGCATTTTCAAATTCTCCGATTTTCAAGTAACTGGCTCCTGAGTAAAATTTTGCCAGGTTTCCTGCATTGGTAGCACCGTAGTCACTGATGATATCCAGAAATCCAAAATTTAATCCGTCTCCATTTAACGCCTGATCCAGGCTGTCTTGCTCAAAATAAAAAACCGCCTGAAACATCTCCTTCTGGGCAATTTCATCCTGACTGGAAACATAAAACCTATATCCAAGAACACCTCCAACCACCAATATCACTGCTCCTAGTACCCCTAATACCAAATTTTTGTTCTTTTGAAAAAATGCCTCGGTTTTTGAAAACTGCTCAACAAGTACCTCAGGTTTTTCTATAAAGTCTTTTACTTCTTCTTTTACAGCAACCTGCGCTGCTTTCTTAACCTTATATCTCCTGCTCGCCATTGTCGGATTTTTTGGGTTGCAAATTTAATAGTTTTTAAATTATATAAAACCTTAATCGGATTTATTCCTTTATGAATGGGTAGTCAGTTTGAACATATACATCTTTAAATGCTTCAGAAGGATCAGGAAATGGCGATTGTTCAGCGAATTCTACAGCTTCAGCTATCTGTTGTTTTATTTTTTGGCCAATTGCCTCAATTTGCTTCTCAGTAGCTAGTTTCTTTGAAAGAATGGTGGCTTTTACATGCTCCACGGGGTCTTGGCTCTTATACTCAGCTACTTCTTCTTTGGTCCGGTATTTAGCCGGGTCCGACATGGAGTGTCCTTTATATCGATAGGTCCGAAATTCCAGTAGTGTTGGGCCTTCCCCTGTGCGTGCTCGTTCTGCAGCTTTGACCACTGCTCGATGAACCTCTTCTACTTTCATAGCCTCAACAGGTGCTGAAGGGATATCATAAGCCTCTCCCAGAGTGTAGAGTTCGGTTACGTTTGAGGCACGGGCAACTGAAGTTCCCATTGCGTAACCATTATTTTCAACAACAAATATTATCGGCAGTTTATAGATCATGGCCAGGTTCAGCGATTCGTGAAATGCCCCTTGCCGTACTGCACCGTCTCCCATATATGTTATACAAAGATTATTGGTCTTCTGATACTTTTCTGCGAACGCAATTCCTATACCTAATGGTATCTGGCCACCTACTATACCGTGTCCTCCAAAAAAATTGTGTTCTTTATCAAAGATATGCATAGACCCTCCTTTACCTTTGGATACCCCAGTGGCTTTTGCAAAAAGTTCAGCCATTATGTATTTGGGATCAGTACCCAATCCGATAGGATGGGCGTGGTCCCGGTAGGCAGTTATGTATTTGTCATTTTTATCGAGGGCAGATACTGCGCCAGCCACACAAGCTTCTTGACCAATATATAAATGACAAAATCCTTTAATCTTCTGCTGTCCGTATAGTTGACCGGCCTTCTCCTCAAACCTGCGCATTAGCAGCATGCTTTTATACCATTTCAGGTAGGTATCTTTTGAAAAGTTAGTACCGGAATTTACCTTTGCTTTAGACTTTGCATTTGTTGATGCCATATCTAAGGTTATTCTTGAATTAAAGTGTTATTTTTTGCCTGGAGGATCCGCAAATTAGTCAAAAAACCACCAACAAGGAAATTAATGCACCTGGAAAATATAAGTTTAAAACATTTCAAAAATTATCAACAGTGTGATCTTGAATTCTCTCCGTACATCAATTGCATTTTGGGTGCTAATGGCAGTGGAAAGACAAATTTGTTGGATGCCATTCACTACCTGTCTTTAACTAAGAGCGCCTTAAATGCAATAGATCAACAGAATATACAGCATGATGAAGAATTTTTCTCGATTCGGGGGACTTTCTATCTTCATGGGAAAAACCATCAAATACAATGCAGTTGTAAAAGTGGTTCCAAGAAAATTGTTAAAAAGGACAAGAAGCCATATTCCAGATTAAGTGAGCACATTGGGGCCTTTCCTTTGGTGCTAATATCACCTTATGATATGGACATTCTTCGAGAAGGAAGCATGACCCGGAGAAAATTTATGGATGGGATAATATCGCAGATTGATCCGCAGTACCTGCGAAGTTTACTCAAATATCAGAGACTGTTGGGCCACCGGAATCAATTATTAAAGAATTTTGCCATAAGCCACCAGTTTGATGCTCAATTGATAGCATCTTATGATGAGCTAATGCTACCGCTCATGAAGCTCATATTTGATCGCCGGAACCAATTTCTGGATCAATATGTGCCCCTGTTCAAAAAGCATTATGAGTCACTTTCAGAAGGC
>QIEB01000606.1 GCA_003229495.1 Flammeovirgaceae bacterium | reverse complement strand
ACTGTAGTCCCTGCCCGTTTTAGTATGGTTAAAAGCTCCTGTCTTACATGGTCCTTCAGCAGCGTATCCAGATTGCTAAATGGCTCGTCTAATAAAAGTAATTTAGGCTTTGGCGCCAGGGCTCGCGCGATGGCCACCCGTTGTTGTTGCCCACCGGAGAGCTGATGGGGGTATCTTTTTTCTAATCCTATCAAATTGACCATCTCCAATACTTCCCTGATCCGTAGTTTGGCCTTATTGCCTGACCAGGACTTTAGTCCAAAAAGAACATTATGTGCAACGGTCATGTGTGGAAATAAAGCATAATCCTGAAAAACCAAACCCACAGGCCTTTGTTGAGGTGGAACTGACCGTTGTTTATCAGCTACCTGAATGTTTTCTATTTCAATTGAACCATGATCAGGTGCTTCCAGGCCAGCAATTAACCTAAGCAGGGTAGTTTTTCCACAACCGCTTTCACCTGCCAGAGCTAACAGTTCTCCTTCTTCCACGTTCAGGTTAACTTTTCTAACCGCCACCGAAACAGCACTAAATTTTTTCTCTACCGCTCTAAGTTTCAGAATACTCACTTTTTAGTTCTTTTGGTGATCAGAGCATTTAACAAGTAAACTGGAATCAATCCGGTAATGATTATGATAAGACTGGGAACAGCGGCCGCTGCTATCTGTTCATCACTGGCCAACTCAAATGATCGTGTGGCAAGAGTATTAAAATTGAACGGTCTCAATATCAGGGTTAACGGTAGTTCTTTAAGAATATCCACGAATACCAGCAATCCGGCAGTACCCAGCGCCCCCTTCAACAAAGGCAAGTTAACTCGAGTCAGCCTGGATAAATGACTAGCTTGTAAGGTACTGGCTGCCTCGTCTAATGAATAGGCTATTTTTTCAAATCCTGATTCTATTGGATTAAAAGCCACGGACAGGAAACGCACAGTAAGTGCAAAAAGCAGCCCTATTGCGGTACCGGTCAAGATTAATCCAGGATCTATGTCACCAAAATTCTGAAACATGGAAATTAATTGCTTATCTATGAATAGAAAGGGCATCAACACCCCTATGGCTACTACAGCTCCGGGAATTGCATAACCCATGGTTGAGAGCTTCATAAACAAGTTATAAATCCTACTATCTTGCATTCTACTGACAAACAACATTAGTACAGCCACCGTCACACATGAGATGGCTGTTCCCAGAGCCAACACAAAACTATTGCCTACAGCGGCAAATAAATCAATATGCGCCACCGATTTATAAGATGTAATGCTCCACCAGGCCAACTGAATGACAGGTATGACAAACCCAAATAATACCGGAAGTACACAACATACCAATACTATCCACCGCTTCATTTTATTTGGTTTAACCATTTGTAGCGGTCGTTCAGCAGCTACAGAGGTATAGAACCTTTCTTCGCCTCTTTGCCTTTTCTCTATCAGAAGTATCATAAAAACGAACAGCAATAACAGTGAACTAAGATACACGGCTGCCTGAACATCTTCATAAGAAAACCAACTTCGAAAGATTCCGGTAGTAAACGTGGGTATTCCGAAATATTTTACAGCCCCATAATCATTTAAGACCTCCATTGAAACCAGGGTAACGCCAGCTACCAGCGCAGGTCGTGACACGGGAAGTATCACTTGGAAAAACGTCCGTGTTGAAGATGCACCCAGCGTTTGACTTGCTTCAATTAAAGACCTGAATTTAGTAAGGAATGCTGCTCTGGCAATCACATAGACATAGGGAAAAAGTGCCAATGACATTATGATCATTACTCCATAGATATTCATAATGTCCCAATGAACAACCTTGACCTTAAATATATTCCTTATGATAGTGTGAAGGGGTCCTGTGAAGTCAAAGATCCCGGCATAGGTAAAAGCCATTATATAAGTGGGAATGCTCAATGGCATAATCAATAGCAATTCAAGCATCCTACGCCCTGGAAAACGTGTGGTGCTTACAAACCAAGCGGTTGGTATTCCCCATAATAAGGCCAAGCCGCTAGTACCCACTACTAAGATCAAGGAATTTATGATGTAGTCTGTGAGTAAATACCTTTGCAGATGAGCCCAATAAGGGCCAGGGCCTGCCAATAACCCTGTTAGAATTGTATAAACAGGAGTTCCCATCAATAGCATGGCCACTACCGCCGCCGCCAGCCAGAAATTGACTGGACTAAGGTGTTTTGGCAGAAGCTTGGCAGGGTTCAAATCGAAATTACTTCCAGCCGACTTCGTCGAATAACATTACCGCATCGCGATTGTAATCTCCAAGGAGACCCAGATCGAGGGTATCGGCTTTAAAGCTGCCCCATGAATCCAAAAGAGGTGCCAGACTAGTACCAGATCTCACAGGATATTCGAAATTGGATTCCGCGAAGACTCTTTGGGCATCTTCAGACGATAGGAATTCGATAAATTTGATGGCATTTTCTTTGTTAGGAGCATATTTGGCAACTCCGGCACCACTGACGTTAATGTGTGTACCTCTTCCATTTTGATTAGGAAAAATCACTCCAATAGCCTTACCGGCAGCCACTTCTTCCTGGTTATCTGATGCCAGTAATTTACCAATGTAATAGGTGTTCAGAATAGCCAGATCACCAACCCCGGCAGCTACTGCCTTTACCTGATCCCGGTCGTTGCCTTTAGGTTCCCGTGCCATGTTTGATACTACTCCAGCGGCCCAGTTCTTAGCATTTTCTGGTCCGGTGGAAGCAATGATGGAAGCCAGGAGTGATTGATTGTAAATGTTCCCTGAAGACCTTACCAGTACTTTCCCCTTCCATCTTGGGTCGGTGAGTGATTCATAGTCTGGTACCTGTGCTGGGTTTACCCTATCTAAAGCATAAGCAATTACCCGGGCTCTGAAGGTTAGGCCAAACCAATATCCTTGCTTGTCTCTAAAGATCAAGGGAATATTGGCTTCAAGTTTGGTTGACTTAATGGGTTGTAAAAGGTCCTTTTCTTTAGCGCGATGTAACCTTCCGGCATCTACAGTTATCAGCACATCCGCCGGCGATGCCTCAGCTTCCATCTCCATACGTTTGATCAATTCGTCTGCACTGGCACTCACCACATTAACTTTGATGCCGGTTTCCCTTTCAAAGTCTTCAAACAGTTTTTGATCCGACTGGTAGTGACGATGGGTATACAGGTTTACTATCTTTTCCGCAGCCGCCGGATCTTCTGTCTGTTCACTTTTTTGAGGCGAACACATGCTAAGAAATATTACTCCAAAAACTAATCTGTGGCACATTTTTAACGAATTCATTGATGTTTTGGTTGATTATGAGGGGTGACAAAGGTAAATAATTATTTGGATTAATTCTAAATAAGAAAAATGACATATATCACATCTTCAACCTGTCTAATACGTTAACATAGGTGACCCAGGTGATGTTTTCATGATTAAAAAATATATCTGTATTCTTTTTGCGACCGCATTGTTATTAAATGCTTCTGCTACCCCAGGATACGCTCAGACCATTGGTTTTGATATCATCGGGGGCAAAAACAGAATCTCATTTCCTTTTGAGAGTTACAACAACCTTATTGTGGTTCCGGTCATTCTCAATCACCGGATGCCGCTACGATTTGTGCTGGATACAGGAGTCCGGACTTCCATACTAACGGACCGCACTTTTAGCGATATGTTAAACATCAGCTATGCCCGTAAAATACCGTTGGTGGGTGCCGACGGGGACAAGCAAATTGTTGCTTATGTGGCTAATGGCATTTCCTTGAAACTGCCGGGTGTGGTGGGCCAGGGTCAGGCACTACTGGTACTGGAAGAGGACTATCTGCAGTTAAAAAACTATTTGGGTACGGAGGTGCACGGTATTTTGGGATATGAGTTATTCAATAGGTTTATCGTGGAAATTGACTATGAAAGTATGATGCTAACGCTTCACGAACCATATTCTTACAAACCCAAAAGGAAACGTAATGTAATCCACCTGGAGGTACAGGACACCAAACCCTATATCCACACTAAGCTCAGGTTGCAGAACGGCGCCACGGTAACTGCAAAGCTAATGCTGGACACAGGAGCCAGTCATTCTATACTATTGGACATGGATTCTCATCGCACATTGGAACTTCCAGAAAATGTGGTACGTGCCAATCTTGGACGGGGACTTGGAGGAGATATTAATGGCTATATTGGCAGGATTAAGAGTATTGAATTTGGGAAGTACAGTTTTGAGGATGTGATTACATCCTGGCCTGACAGAGGCAGTTTTAGAGATATTTTGAGAAGAACCGGTAGACAAGGTACTCTGGGCGGAGGATTAATGAGCCGGTTTACAGTGGTAATTGACTATTTCAATGGCAATTTATACTACCGTAAGAATAAAAACTTCAATAATAAATTTGAATACAATATGAGCGGGATTGAAATAAAAGCCACCGGTCAAAAATTGAATCACTTCATCATCAGCCTGCTCCGGGAGGACTCTCCGGCCACTGAAGTTGACCTACAGTTAGGGGATGAAATAATTGCGATCAATGGCCATTTGACCACCGAGCTTACTTTTGGTGAAATAAACTCATTTTTTCGAACAAGAGAAGGACGTAAAATCCGTATGGAACTGATTCGAGATAACCAGAAGATAGTCCGTAAAATTCGTCTGGAAAGAGCTATTTAGCTGAAAGCTACCACCCTCTTCGAAATCCCTGTACCACTTGTACCACCAAGCGACGTTTCATCTTCATGCATTTTTAAGGCAATGGCATTCAGCACATCATAGGCAAAGGTGTCTGAAACAATATTGTCTTTTAACAGATAATCCTGTACTCCAGGAATCATAAGTTGAGTACTGCTGTCTTCCTTGAGTAGTGCCACAGATGCCATCATGGTGGAACTATGCTCCCTAACATCATCGACGAAGTTTCTAATTAAGGGCTCACCAAAAGAGCCATCAATCAATATATAATCTGGTTTGAAATATAGGGCAATACGCCATCCTTCCTGGAGGTCGAAGGTAGCGTTGACCGCAAATTTTTTCCACTTAAAATTTCGTAAATGAATGCTTAAACAACCCATTTCACGGGGGTTGTTCCCTATCATAAGCACCTTGATTTCTTTTGATGCTGGCGTAGCAAGAAGTTGGTTCCTATATTTATGTCGTATCAGGGACTGTGCAGAGGGAATCATAGTAGTGGCTTTTAAGTTGAATAGTCTGATGTCTGTGGTCTATTATTAACGAATTACGGGGTTAAAATGTTCACTCAAGAAATCCATGACCAGGAGGTGCAGAATATGCCCGATAACCAGCTTACATGCTTGAATAATATTTTATGTACCAGGTAATAATTATTGGAGGTGGTCTGGGGGGGCTTCTAACGGCAATTTTGCTGAGCAGAGCAGGTATTTCCACATTGGTCATTGAAAGAAAAATCTACCCATTTCATAAGGTATGCGGTGAATATATCTCAAACGAAGTCACTCCCTATTTACGTTCAATTGGACTATTTCCATGGGAATTTTCACCGCCAAAAATAGACAGACTGCAAATCAGCAGCAGTAGCGGGAAAATTAATGAAATAGAGCTACCCTTGGGTGGATTTGGCATCAGTCGCTTCCGTTTGGATCATTTTTGGTACCTGAAAGCATTAGAGTCAGGGGTGAAATTCGAACTTGATACTTCAGTATCTTCCACCCTTTACAAAAACGGGATAACCAGGGTGTTAACTCAGCAGGGAACTTCATTCGAAGCCCAGGTAGTCATTGGAGCCTTTGGCAAACGCTCGTTAATGGACAAATACCTGGACCGGCCTTTTATGAAAGCAAAGTCAGGATATGTGGGTATAAAATATCATATTAAATATCCATGGGACCCCGGATTGATAGCTTTATATGGCTTTGACCATGGATACTGCGGAATTAGTATGGTTGAGGAAGAAAAATTAAACCTTTGCTACCTGAGCAATCGCAGTAACCTCCGGGTACATGGTGATATTGATTCCCTGGAAAAGAATGTATTGAACCAAAATCCCTTCCTGGCCCCTATACTGGCATCCGCCGAGCGGCTATTCACTAAACCACTGGTAATAAATGAGATATCTTTTGCCTCCAAAAAAGTGGTGGAAAACCATATTTTGATGATCGGTGATGCTGCCGGCATGATCACTCCTTTATGTGGGAATGGTATGGCAATGGCAATTCACTCGGCCAAAATATTGGCCCCCAGGGTAACACGTTTCTTTCAACAGAATTCCAACAAATGGAAGAAGACTATAGAAAGGAGTGGCAGTCAAAATTCTCTGGTCGTCTTTTAGCCGGAAGGTACCTGCAAAATTTTTTTCATCATAAATTGGGCGCCCAGCTGTTGGTACAAGCCGCCCGTTTTCCCCATCTGGCACAATGGATGGTGCGTCAAACACATGGGGCAGAGCTTTAAGTTATGAATTATTAGTTTTTAGTTTTTAGTTTTTAGTTTTTATGGGTTGGCATGGAGCATGGGGCTTGGGGCATTATTTCTCATTCCTGATTTCTAGTTTTTAAAAAGTGCTAACTTACGGCCACTAAAAGTCAGTGCTTTGGATATCGATTCTATACAAATACATTTTAGTCAAGAGGCACTATGGCTGTTGAATCTGTGTCTGGCTATAGTAATGTTTGGGGTGGCACTGGACATTA
>QIEB01000218.1 GCA_003229495.1 Flammeovirgaceae bacterium | reverse complement strand
ATTAAGTCCATGTCTCCATCATTGTCAAAATCGGCATAAGCGGCACCATTAGAAAATGAAGTTAGATTGACTCCCCAATCTTCATTTCTTTTTTCAAAACTTAAGCCGTCAATATTTTTATATACCAAATTCACAACTTTCTCACTGGGGACATTATTTAAGATATCCCAAATCATGGCTTCATAATCCGGCTTTGACTTTTTTGATTCTTCTGTAATACGTTTTTCTTTATAGGATAGATAGTCTTTATTGTTGGTATTTTTTCGCATGCCATTTGAAACGAATAAATCCTTGTAGCCATCGTTATCCAGATCCACAATCAGCGGTGACCAGCTCCAATCCGTGCTGGAAACTCCGGCCATAGGGGCAATATCTGAAAATGTTTCATTGCCATTGTTCAACTGCAAAGTATTGCGCATGTATTGGCGATGCCCGTCCAATGCGATTAACAAGTTAAACGCCTCTGGATTCATGGAGGCCATATTGGTTTTTCTACCATAATTGGTTGATGATCGCATATCCAAAACAAACAGGTCTTGCCATCCATCATTATCGATATCCGCGGCATCATTACCCATTGATGCATAGGAGATATGACCCATGGATTGAAGCGCACTTTCTCTAAAAGTGCCATTACCATTGTTAAAATATAAATAATCCCGTCCGGCGAAGTCGTTACCTACATAAATATCAGGATATAGATCGTTATTAAAATCCACAATTGCTACACCGAGCCCGTCACCGAGTTTAGATCTTTTGATACCTATGAATTCTTTAACCTCTGTGAAACAGCCATTTTTGTTATTGTATATTTTATCACCTATATAGCGGTTAATATCATTATCATGAAAATTTTTAAAAATTTCTCTTACAGGATCAATGGCGTGATTCAGTAGATACATATCTAAGTCACCATCAAGATCATAATCGAAAAATGTGGCTTGAATTGATGTACTCCAGTCGTCCAAGCCAAACTCTTTCCCTTTTTCGGTAAAGGTTCTATCTCCATTATTTACGAAAAGCAGATTGCTTCTTAATTTTGGTCTTGTTTTGCCTGAACGGCATAAATAAATGTCGAGCAATCCATCTTGATTGATGTCAACCATGGTTACACCGGTCTTCCAACCGGATAGGGTATCCAATCCTGAACCTTTGGTAATATCTTTAAACTTAAAATCTCCTTTATTAAGGTAAAGTTTACCGGTATTGCTGTTGGCACTTAGGTAGATATCTACTAAACCATCATTATCAATATCTCCAACCGCTACACCTCCGCCATTGTAAAAATTCGTATAAGCAAAAACATTATTATTCAGATCTTCAACCACATCATTTCTAAATCTAATACCCGTGTGATCAGAACTTAGTAATTCCAGCAATGTTTCATGTGGTTCTTTATCGGGAGTACTACAAGCTTGTATTATTGGTACTATTGACAATAGACTATAAAGAAAAATGACCCGTTTCTTCATCTTATATCCCTCCATCTTCATTTATATATTTTCCAGTAAGGCTATTCATTCTCCTAAATAAGTGTTTGAAGAAAACGTGAAAACCGGTGATGGTATGCTTGCGGCAGTCATGATACTGTCCATTTCCTTGATTATTTCAGGATACTTTGAGGCAATATTGATGGACTCTTCAATATCTATTGAAAGGTCGTAAAGTTCTGGCTCACTATCGGGATCCACCAAAACATTGTTCCTGACAGCCTTTAAATTTCCTTTTCTTACAGCTTGTATCCCTCCTTGTTCATGAAACTCCCAATACAAGTATTCATGTTGTTTTTGTATCCCATTATTTAGCAAGGTTGGCAAAAATGACACCCCATCTACTTTTCCAGGGAGTTGTTGGCCGATCAAATCAGCCATTGTCGGAAGGATATCCCAAAAAGCACTTATGTGGTTAGTAGTGTCCGGTGTAATCTTCCCCAGCCAATAAGCGATCATCGGCACTCGTATACCACCTTCATAGAGACTTTCTTTGTATCCCCTAAAAGGGCCGTTACCATCAAAATAGTCTGGATCACCCCCAGCCTCCCTATGAGGACCGTTATCACTGGTAAAAATGATAAGCGTGTTATCTGCTAACCCCAGATCCTTGACTTTTTGTACAATGTCTCCAACCTGATCATCCAATAAACTCATCATAGCTGCGAAAGCTGCCCGTGGTTCCTTCTGACTCTGGTACGGGCCTTTTCTGAAATCTTCACCCTCTTCAAGTCCTATATAAGGAACTTCCTCACCAAACTTCCCTCTGCATTTGGCCATTTTGTATTCAGGCGCCACCAATTCTGCATGGGGAATAATAGTGGGAATATATAAGAAAAATGGATTCGCCTGGTTTTTTTCTATAAAATTCAGTGCTTTTTCATGGATAAGAGATGGTGCGTATTGACCTTTTTTCGTTCCATTATTTTCTTCCAGAATAATTTTTGTGTTATTCTCCCAAAGTTGATAAGGGTAGTAATGATGTCCGAATCTTTGGCAGTTGTAGCCATAAAATTCATCAAACCCCTGGTTTATAGGATCACCTTCTGAACCGGGATACCCTAAACCCCATTTCCCAAAAATACCAGTGGTATAACCTCCCGATTTAAACATTTTGGCCAAATTAAAAAGTGAGTCAGGGAGCGGATGCTGACCCTCTGGGAAAATCTCTAAATTAGCCCGAATAGGTGTATGACCGGTGTGTAATCCGGTAAGTAGCACACTCCTCGACGGGGCACATACTGTACTTCCTGAATAATGAGAGGTAAATCTAAGCCCCTCTTTTGCTAATCTATCAATGTTAGGTGTCTTAAATTTAGTTTGACCATAACAGCTTAGATCACCATATCCGGCGTCATCAGCCAAAATATAGATGACATTAGGAAGTGAACCAGATTTCTGCCCTTTTTCAGTCTCCTGCTGCTCACCACTACTACACCCCAAACAAAATAGAATGACAGGTAATATTCCTGTTACATAACTAAACATGAATCTTGATGTTTGGGAGTTCATAAATTTATGTTTTAGTTAGAATTTGTTTGAGATAGCGCAAAGACATAAGACCAATTGCCTAAAAAAACAATCCCGCCGGAAAGCGGGACTGATTTAGTTAATTCATCAAAATATTATTGGTTACGCGTTACCCCCCCGCATTAATCATATCATTAGCATCAATCTCTTTTTGTGGAATAGGAAACAAAATTTTGGATTCATTGATATATGCAAAACTTTCACCGGGGTATTTTGCTTCCAAATTAGTCCGCCACAATTCAAGGTATTTCCCGCTCCGTATCAGATCCAATCGTCTATGTCCCTCCATAAAAAATTCTTTAGCCCTTTCATCCAAGATAGCATCTCGTAGTGTATTTTGATCCAACCCTGCCAGGGGAGCCAAATTTGACCTATCTCTTACTTCATTGACCAAGTCCATGGCTCCGGGTACATCTCCACCTTCATTTAGCGCCTCCGCTCTGGTAAGTAATATGTCGGCATATCGAAGTATCGGGTAATTAACTCCAGACCGACCGAGAGAACGATAGGTATATCGATCCAGACCTCCCAAATATTTAGTACAGGTAACGGAGTTAAGGTCAAAAAGATCCACGGTAGGATCCCCAGCTAAAGGGTCATATTCCGGTGTGCCGGGTAATGCATACCATCTGAATTTACCATCAATGATACTTTGACCACCGTGTTGGTAACCATTGCCCATTAAAGCCCTTCTTTCATCATCCATATCAAATGACTTATAGAAATCCGGGGCAATGGTAAGTCTTCCCCAGCCTCCATTTTGATAAGCTATGCTTAGTGCAAACCAGCCAAGTTGTGATGGAGCCCCTGTTCCATCTTGTGCAGACATAACCGCAAATATCCATTCATTTGCCGTGTTATTGGCAACATCAAATACTTCTTCAACACTGCCCATTAAAGCATAATCTCCCAGTCCCATTACGTCTAGAGCATCTATAGCAGCTTCTGTCCAGTTTTTTGCATTTAAATGCGTTTTTGCCCTTAATCCCAAGGCAGCACCTTTGCTGGCCCTACCAGGGTTGGTTGCATCTCCTAACACGGATGCAGCAGCGGTGAAGTCAGATATGGCCTGGGCAATAATTTCGGACTGCGGGCTTAATGGCAAATTACCATCACTTTCTCCCACATTTAAAATTACGTCGCCAAAATTAAAAGCGAGGTCATAATAAGCTAAACCTCTTAAGAATTTAGCCTCTGCTACATAACCGGATTTAACAGCATCATTAATGGGCATATCTTCTAAAACGCCCAGCGCAAAATTGGCGGATCCAATTAATTTGTAAGCGCCATCCCATAAATTAAGAATAAAATCATAACTGTTATTATAAGTGCCCATTTCCATTGGTTGGTTTCCAGGACTCCAGGCATCTATTCCATAGGTATCTGTGCCTGATTCACTTATCATCATATAATCATATTCATAATATTCTCCCCATCCAGCTCCTCTAAGATTTGCATAAACAGATAGAATCAGCGCTTCAGCATCGGCTTCAGTTTCATAAGCAGTGGTAGCTAACAGTTGCGAATAAACCGTTTCTTCAAGCTGCTTTTCGCAAGACATTGTACTTACTGCCATTACTATAAATGTCAATAAGAAATTATTTATATTTTTCATAAATATTGAATTTAATTTTTTCTTAGAATGTTAACTTAAGCCCTACTGTATAAGTTTTGAAATTAGGGTAACCGTAGTCATCAACTCCTCTGTTCACACTACTTTGTGAGCCATTATAGTTAAAACTTATTTCAGGATCAAAACCGGTATAATCTGTAATGGTTATTAAATTTTGACCTTGAACATAAATGTTAAGGTTACTTATCCACGACAACTTATCCAGATTAAAATTATACCCTAAAGATAAATTTTTAAGCCGCACATAAGATCCATCTTCAATAAATTCAGTATTTACATAAGAGCCATATTCATTGGCAAAATAATCAATCCCAGGCCGGGTACCGGTAGGATTTTCAGGGCTGTATCTATCGGCAGCGTTGGTACTAAGCGTACGATCGGCTACTATGGCTTTAAAATTAAAGAGATCGTTACCAGACACACCTTGCCAAAACATATCTACATAAAAGCCTCTAAATTCAAAACGATTGTTAAGGCCCCAAATAAAATCAGGATTGGCATTGCCAATCACACCTCTATCATCACTGTCTATGATGCCATCATTATTGATGTCTTCATATAAGGCACTTCCTGCCTGTACAGTATTTGGCTGTGGTGAATATACCTCTCCAGGCTGTAAAACACCTCGATAAGTATAACCGAAAAAGTTTCCTATTTTCCCACCTTCAATTAACTGTCTGTAAGTTTGTTCCCCTATTTCACCATAAGGCTGTCTTGCAACAGCAAGATTAATAGGGTTATCACCAGCCAATGCGGTAATTTCATTATCATTGGTTGAAAAATTAGCATTAGCAATCCATCTGAAGTTATTTCCATCAATAACATGACCTCCTAAGGTTAATTCAAAACCAGTATTGGTAATGCTCCCTACATTAGATCGTATAGTTGTAAAGCCTGTAGATGGGGAAGAGATAGGCCTATCAATAATAAGGTCGTCGGTATCCGAACTATAGTACTCCATTGAACCGAATAACCTGCCACCCCAAAATCCAAAATCTACTCCAAGATTCAACATCTTGGTGGTTTCCCATTTCAAGTTAGAGTTAGGAGCGAATCTACCGGATGTTCCCAGACCTACTGATGATGATCCTCCATCAAAAGTATAGCTTTTCCCTGTACCAACTCTTTCCAATGATGTATATGGTGAAAAATTGTTATTACCCGTTACACCATAAGATACTCTTACTTTAAGGTCGCTTACCAAATCAGAACCACTTAAAAAATCTTCTTCTACAATTCTCCAGGCCGCTGAAGCAGATGGGAAAGTGCCCCATTTTTCATTTTCTCCAAATTTAGAAGCTCCATCAGCTCTAACTGTAGCAGTTACTATAAATTTTCCTTTGTAGATGTAATTGGCTCGCCCAAAGTATGAGATGATTCGTTCATCTGCCCTAAAACTGCCAATGTTTTGGTTTGATGCAGAACCTAAATTATTGTATAAAGTTTTGTCCGTTGGAAATTCAGTTCCCCCTAAATTAAAGCCAAAGAATTCATCAATCTGTGTTGACGCACCTGCTAATATATTAAAGGCATGGTCGTCACCTGATAAATTAAATTTATAGTTAAGGGTACCTTCTACTAAGTAAGACGTGGATTTAGATTCCGTGATACTACCTGCAGATAGAGGCGTCGTAGGAGAATAAATCCCTGAGTTAAATATAGCCTGGGTACCGGCAGTAT
>QIEB01000146.1 GCA_003229495.1 Flammeovirgaceae bacterium | reverse complement strand
ATCCCTGGATCTCTTACCACTATCAAAAATCAAAAGTAGTGCCGGCAAAACGATCAGATTGGTGAACATTGCAATAATAAGGGTTGCGCTTGCCAGTATACCCAAAGCCACTGTGCCACCGAATTCAGAACCTGCAAAGATAACGAATCCCGCAAACAATACGATGGAGGTATACATCATACTAGGTCCGGTTTCACGAATGCTTTTACTAATGGCAATTGGTACAAAAAAGTTATTGCCAAACAACTCCTGACGGTATTTGGCCAAAAAATGAATACTATCATCCACAGATATGCCAAATGCAATACTAAAAATTAGCGCGGTACTTGGTTTCAAAGGTATATTAAAGTAACCCATGACCCCGGCGGTAATTATCATTGGGATCAAATTAGGGATCAAAGAGATCAAAATCATTCTGAAATTTGTGAAAAGAGCAGCCATGATCAATGCAATAATAACAAACGCCCATATTAAACTGATCCTGAGGTTTTCCACTAAAAATTGATTGCCCTTTATAAAAAGCAGGGTGGTACCGGTAAGGGTGGCCGTTACATCAGTTTCACCAAACAATTCATCAATCTTGGGTTTCAGATGGTTCTGTATCAGAGAATCCATGCGGATAGAGCCAATATCAGCAACTTTCATGGAAACCCTCATTTTCTGGCCAGTAGAGTCCACCAGAGATGCCAGTAGTTCCCTGTTCCCTTCTTGATTCCTCAAATAGGGTTGTAGAAAGTTCTTGTCGTGATTGTTGGGCAGGTCATAGAAGGCCGGGTTGTTGTTATAATACGCTTGTCTAACTGCCTTAATAAAATCCGTCAGGGAAATTGCAGATGATATATCCGGATGTTCCTGCACATAATCTTCAAATTCGGCGACCTTACGTAAAAAACTCAAACTGCTGGTTCCTTTTCTCTTGCCAGTGTCAAGTACCAGTTCAAGGGGCATTATCCCTTGGAAATTCTCTTGGAAAAACTGCAAATCCTGCCAAACCCTACTCCCTTTGGGTATGTCATCAGCCATATAAGAGACTGAGTTCAAGCGTGATAATCCGATTAATGAAATTATTATGATCACCATGCTTACTACCACTATCGAGTATTTCTGTCTATGAACCAAAAGATCCAATCCAGTAAGAATTCGATCAAGGCCCTTTAAGCTTAGGTGTTTTAACTGACTTGGACTAGGCGCAGGCAGATAAGAGAAAACCGCAGGTATTAGTATAATACTAACCAAAAATGTTGCCAGAATATTAATCCCAGCTACAATGCCGAATTCCTTCAGAATTACTATATCTGTGAAAGCCAGCACAGCAAATCCAACAGCGGTAGTAAAATTTGTTATCAGCGTGACAATCCCTATTTTTCGGATTACACGGCTTAACGCCAACATCTTGATTCCATGGCGCTCATACTCCTGGTGGTATTTATTGAGCAGGTATATTGAATTTGGAATACCAATGACCACAATTATTGGCCCCAGCAAACCAGTTAGCAATGTAATCTTGTAACCAAATAGTGAGAGTGTGCCCATGGTCCAGATCACCATTACCCCAATAACAATCATCGGAAATACCACTGCATTCCAGGACCGGAAAAATATAAACAAAATGATTGCCGTGACCAGTGCTGATAAAATCAGGAATAGGTCCAACTCATCTTTAACCTTCGACGTCAAAAAGCTTCTCAGATAGGGTAATCCCCCTACATGAAGTTGAATGCCAGTGCCTTCCGAATAAATGTCCACCGCGTGCATTACGTCATCTACTACCGTCTGGCGCCTTTCACTTTGAAGCACTTCATCATCTAGTGCCACCAACATCATCATAGCCCCATTGTCTGAATTAACTAATTGATCACTGTAAACATGCTGTTCAAGGGCAACAGTCATCAAACTGTCTAATTGACTGCGTTCACTGGGTATGGTAGGGAAAATTGGGACCACAGTAAAAGTCTTGTTCTCGACATCCTTTTCCAGGCGGTTTAAATTAGTTAGTGAGACCAGGCCGGTAACCCCCGGAATATTTTCAATATAGTCGCTCATGAACTTAAACCGCTTAAAATTTAAGGGTTCGTACACCGCACTATCAGCTAATCCAATGACCATAAGGTTCCCATCCTCTCCAAAAGTTTTTTTGAAATTTTTGAAGTAAAGCAGATCTGGATGATCGGCCGGAACCACCTTGGCAAAATCATATGAAAGCTCCAGATATTTTAGTTGGCTGGCCATAAATATGGTAACTAATCCCACCGCAATGATGAGAATAAGCCGGAACTTGATTACAATATGAGCTAATTTAGTCCACATATTCTTGGGCACAAAGCTAATAATTTTACGCCGAACACCGAACACCGAATGTTGAACGCCGACCGACTACTTGTAGGTTTTTTGTTCGGTGTTCGAGGTTGGATATTTCATGGGCTATCCCGTCCAACCAGATCCGGGTAACGCAATCCCCTTCATCTTCCTGTACATACCAATAGCATGTCGGTCCGTGAGGCCAGAAACGTAATCTAAAATCAGGCGGAGCATGCCATAGCTCGTTGTTTCATTCGAAATAGAGTTTCTCAAACCAACTGGCAACAGACTAAACACACTCTCCTCCTTTCTCGACATAGCAACCCTTTGAAATAAGAACTTGTACGACGCGGTAGTAAAGGACTCGAGTAGTCCTCCTAGTACCTCAAATCCTCCAGCCTCAATTTCCAGTACCATTTGGGACCGATACAAACGTTCAATTGACACTTTCATGATCTCTGCTAGTATGTCCTGTGCCGGTATGAGATCTGTCAATGCGTGATCGAATTTACCTGAAAGTATTTCTTGCTCACAATCAATGAACACTTGAGCACATTGATCGATTAGTAGCCCAATTGAAACAGCTCTCATCAAACCGATCCGTTCATCCCGACCCTCTATTTGCCGTAACTTGGAGGGCTTGAACTTATCTCCCAAAATTTCAGCGAATAAGGCTATGGCCTCTTTTTCGTTGATCAGGCCCATCCGGCACCCGTCCTCCAAATCGATAATATGATAGCAAATATCATCAGCTGCCTCTACCAAAAATGCTAACGGATGCCGGCACCAGGCCACTCCAGGATCTAGCTCGTGCATACCAAGGCTGTCGGCGAGGCGCTGAAAAGCAAGTTTCTCAGTCTGAAAATAGCCGAACTTCTTCTGACTTCGTCTGTTTGGTTGAAGATTGTCCAGAAGACTTTGTCTGGGATATTTTGTGAAAGCCGCCAGTGTGGGGTCAGTAAGCTTAAGACCCTGATGCTTCTTATTTGTAAGTATCCTGAATCCCTGCGCATTCCCTTCAAAATTGATCAGATCCTCCCATTCATCAACATTTACCTGATCTTTAAAGAATAACCCGCTTGAATGACTTCCAAAATAGTCGGAAATAGCATCTTCTCCGGTATGTCCGAAAGGCGGGTTTCCCAAGTCATGAGTCAGACATGCAGCTGAAACAATGGCTCCAAAATCAAATTGACTAAATCCATTTTCAAGTAGCTCTGGATATTTCTTTAGTAATTCTTCACCCACGTTTTTGCCCAGTGACCGGCCTACACTTGATACTTCCAGGCTATGTGTAAGTCGTGTATGAACGAAATCTTGTTCTGGCAGGGGAAATACCTGTGTTTTATCCTGTAAACGCCTGAACGGATAAGAAAATATGACCCGGTCATAATCCCGCTCAAAAGCACTACGATCCGATGTCCCGGAAGACTTGTCTTTACTCCCGGACAGAAGTTGTACCCAGCCCATTTGCTAAAGTTGTTGGAGGAGTTTCTGTAGTGAGCACTTTTCTTGTAGCACCGAAGTCAAGCTTTCTGTTGATACTCGCTCCTGCCGCATGGTATCCCGGTGCCGAAGAGTCACAGTGTTATCTTCTAAAGTTTGGTGATCCACAGTGATACAATATGGGGTTCCAATAGCATCTTGCCTTCGATAGCGACGGCCTATCGCATCCTTGGCATCGAATTGACAAAGAAAATGAAATTTCAACTGGTCAAACAGTACTTGTGCCTTTTCTGAAAGTCCATCCTTATTTACCAATGGTAAAATAGCTACCTTAACCGGAGCCAATGAAGCAGGTAACTGTAAAACCACCCGCTGACTGCCATCTTCCAGAGTTTCTTCTGTATAGCTTTTTGATAACAATGCCAAAAACAACCGGTCCAGTCCGATGGAGGTCTCGACCACATACGGTACATAGTTTTTGTTCTCAGCCGGGTCAAAAAACTGCAGCTTTTTACCACTGTGCTGCTCATGGGCTTTTAAATCAAAATCTGTACGGGAATGAATGCCTTCCAACTCCTTAAAACCCATGGGAAACTTGAATTCAATATCACAGGCAGCATTGGCGTAATGGGCCAGGTTTAGGTGATCATGAAACCGGTAATTATCGGCACCCAATCCCAGGGCCTGGTGCCATTTCATGCGTTTTTCTTTCCACTCCTGATACCAGTTAAGTTCTTCTCCCGGCTTTACGAAAAACTGCATCTCCATTTGCTCAAACTCCCGCATACGGAAGATAAATTGCCGGGCGATAATTTCATTCCTGAAAGCTTTGCCGATTTGAGCAATGCCAAATGGAATGCGCATTCTTCCGGATTTCTGTACATTTAGGAAGTTTACAAAAATCCCCTGAGCAGTTTCCGGGCGTAAATAGATCTTATTGGACTCTTCCGCCAGTGATCCCAGTTCCGTAGAAAACATAAGGTTAAACTGACGCACATCCGTCCAGTTCCTGGATCCTGAGACGGGATCTGCTATCCCGAGCTCTTCGATCAGGGTTTTCAGATCATTCAGAGCTCCCTGTTCCATGGCCTCTTTGAGTCTTTGATTGATGGAATCAATTTTAGTTTGATACTGTAGTACTCTTGGGTTGGTTGACCTGAACTGATCAAGATCGAAGTCCTCACCAAATCGTTTGGCGGCTTTTAACTCCTCTTTGGTAATCTTATTTTCAATCTTTGCTACATATTCTTCAACAAGTTGGTCCGCCCGGTATCTTTTCCCGGAATCTTTATTATCAATCAAAGGGTCAATAAAGGCATCCACATGGCCTGAAGCTTTCCAGGTGGTTGGGTGCATGAATATTGCAGCATCAATTCCCACAATATTTTCATGCAACTGAACCATGGCCTGCCACCAATACTGCTTTAAATGATTTTTTAGCTCTACGCCGTATTGTCCGTAATCATAGGTGGCACTGAGTCCATCGTAGATCTCGCTGGAAGGGAATACGTAACCATATTCTTTGGCATGGGCTATGACTTTCTTTAACAGATTATCGTCTGACTGGCTCATACATATTTAATTCAAGCTGCAAAGATAAGGGAATGGGGGAATAATAGAATAATAGAATAATAGAACAGTAGAACAGTAGAACAGTAGAACAATAGAACAATAGAACAGTAGAACAATAGAACAGTAGAACAATAGAACAATAGAACAGTAGAACAGTAGAACAATAGAACAATAGAACAGTAGAACAATAGATTAACGATTTGGTGGGAATGGGGCTTGGGGCATAGAACACCTGTAATTATAAAAAATATTTACACGTGTATACATTGGACCGTCCGACCAGTATGAAAAAATTAGCAGGCCAATAAAGTTGGCCTGCTAATTTTTTGATTAACTTATTCCGCCGCTATTTGCACAGCAATTCCATTCACATCAAAATACTCGGTGAATTGCGAAATCTTGCCTGCATCATTTATCCAACCTAAGGCGAACCATTTCACTCCAATTTCTTTTCCCGACTCAGTATGTACTGCATTCCAGGTTCCGTAAATTCGGATAGCTTCAGGATTGTTTGACGCATTGCTTTCAGGAAAAACTGATCCAGACCACATTCCATTTGCTATAGTATCTCCCATCGCGATACCTTCGGTAAATTTGATGTTTTCAAAATTGTCATGATAGTTTTGAAGAGCTGCCACAAATTCCTCCTTTCCAAGCCATTCACTGCCATTGTAATATGGTGGGCTCCATCTTAGCGTATCGGCCAATAACTCCTTCAGAGCATCTGGATTTTCATCAGAATGTGCCTTGAAAAAAGATCGTATGATTTCGACCTTTTCATTAAATGCCGCATAGTCCGGTGATCCGCTTTGTTCGTCTGCAGCATAATCCACTGACTCGGTTTGTTGGTCTGCAGGAGGTTGACAGGCTGTTAATGCCAAAAGACCAACAGCAATAAGACTAAATAGTTGATTTTTCATTGTTAATGTTGTTTAGGTGTAAGCGCTTATTAAAGCTATTTGCTCAATATAAACATTTTTACGCTTACAGCTATCGACCTGGCTATCCTCCATTGATGCACATTGCATACCAATAAT